>DASPJH010000216.1:0-11335 GCA_035628715.1 Bacteroidia bacterium | reverse complement strand
TAAAAACCTGCACAGCTACATAAGCGCCGAGGAACTTTGGGCATGCACCACCTGCAATGCCTGTGTACAAAGCTGCCCGGTGAATATTAACCCGCTGGAAATTATTTTTAATATGCGCCAGTATTTGGTAATGGAGCAATCCTCGGCCCCTGCGGAACTGAACGGCATGTTCAGCAACCTGGAAAACAACGGCGCACCCTGGCAGTTCCCGGCTTCGGATAGGGGGAACTGGGCAAATCAGCTCTAATCCAACCTTTTATTGCTTAAATTCGTTAGGGAATCAAACTCAAACGGATGAAAGTTTTTTACCTCTTTCTTTTTTTGACGGGGATACTCTCTGCTTGCAAAAAGGATTATCCGGATACTAAAATTTGGATGAGTTTCAGGGAAACGCAGTGTGCAAATCCTTTTAAGATTGAAAAGGACGTAAATAACACTCAGAAAAACATAGCAAAATACCTATCTGACAGCAGCTTATACATTTATGAGATGAAATATGAATATTATGAAGTGTGGGCTTCATGCGCAGCTTGTTTTTGTTCCAGGCAGAAAGGCTATACACACTACATAAAAATTGACAGTACTGACAGGAAAAAAGCCGAGAACCTGTGTTTCGGGAAATGATAAACCATAATTATGAAACATATTGTTATTATTCTCTCACTGATGTCGTTAACGCTTTTTTCCTGCAAAAAAGAAAAAGACGAAACAGTATGGTACCGCTATATGGAAACCCAGTGTTCCAATCCTTTTACGGTTGAAACCGACCCGGCCGTTACCCGCCAGCACTTGGACTCTTTCCTAAATAATAACGGTATTGACCCTCTTTCTATTGAAAGCAAGCCACACGGTACATTATGCGCATTGCAGGTATGCACCTGCCCCAAAGCAAAAGGGTACTACCATTATGTGCGTGTACATGAGCGTGACAGCAAAACACTGGAAGAGCTGGCGTTTACGCGAAATAATCCGTAGAAATACACTGCTTCATATCCCCGAAATATCCCTGGTTGCCCTCGCCAATTAATCCCTTCACCTACAGGAGAAGGGCGAAGAGCAAGGCTGGGAGTAAGCCTGGCCTTCGGTATGAAGGAGCCAATGAGCACTTCCGGCATCCGTATTAATTTCACTAATCCCTAAATATGCTATCTTGCGGGCCATAGCCGTGAGCCGTACCCTTGACCAAATAAAAGCCCCCATTGAGCAGGAACTTGCCGTGTTTGAAACAAAATTCAGGCAAAGCATGAAGAGCTCGGTATCCCTGCTCGATACCATAATGACTTATATTGTAAAGCGCAAGGGCAAGCAAATGCGGCCCATGTTCGTGCTGTTTACCGCTAAAATGGCCGGGGGAATTACTGAGTCTACCCACCGCGGAGCGGCATTGGTGGAGCTGTTGCATACCGCCACACTCGTACACGACGATGTGGTGGACGACTCGTACCAGCGCCGGGGTTTTTTTAGCATCAATGCCTTATGGAAAAATAAAATAGCCGTTTTAGTGGGCGACTACCTGCTGAGCCGGGGACTCTTGTTAGCCGTTAATAACAAAGATTTCCGCCTGCTGGAAATTGTAAGCGACTCTGTTCGCAAAATGAGTGAGGGCGAGTTGCTGCAGATTGAAAAATCGCGCAAGCTGAACCTGGATGAAGCGGTATATTTTGATATTATTACTAAAAAAACAGCATCGTTAATTGCCTCGTGCTGCGCCATTGGTATGGCCAGTGTTAATACCGATGAAGATAAAATTGAGCGCATGCGCCTGTTTGGCGAAAAAATTGGTATCGCTTTCCAGATAAAAGACGATTTATTTGATTACGGTGCTGATGATATTGGCAAGCCCACCGGTATTGACATTAAAGAGAAAAAATTAACCCTCCCGCTTATTTATGCATTGAACCATGCTCCAGGCAATGTGAAACGTGATATGATATACATTATTAAAAACCAAAATACCAATACCCGCAAGGTAAAAGAGGTGGTTGATTTTGTATATAAAAGCGGCGGAATTGAATACGCCCGCGATGCTATGAACCGTTACAAAAAGGAAGCCCTTGAAATTCTTTCTGAGTTTGAGGATAACACCGCCCGCACCAGCCTGCAGCAGCTGGTGGAGTATGTGATTGAGCGCAGGAAGTAAATATATTTATCGCTACAATTAATCGGTGAGTATGAGAGAGTTTTTTACGCTTAAATATCACCTAAACAGTCTCTATAATTTTTACGGTAGTAAACAATATAGAGTACAGATAAAAATTATTATTATAAGTATAATAATAATGGCGATAGTTATATTATTTTCGGCTGGGGAGGATTCAGGCAATCCAACCTGCTGGGGCATACTTAGGAACCGTTTGATGAACGATTCAGCCATAACAAGTGAAGCGGGATATTTTGTGAGGGTAAGCAGTCCGTTACCTCAAACAAAACAACAAATAAGTGTGGGCGATACGAGTTTCATTACGTTTGATTTATATGCATATTATTCTTTGCATCCGGTGCTGGTTACCGCTTCATTATATAAAATAGGCGACTCTTGTTTTATAAAAGAATATAGCTATAAAGAATTAAAATTAAACAAGTAGCTTTATTTAAAAATATTCGTCCCCACCGGCTCTAAATAATTGCCTGATTATATTTTTAGAAAAAGAGGACAACACATCACTTATACAAACATTCGCACTAACGTCAGGAGGGTCAAAAAATATTATCCAAACATTTTGCCGAACGTGTTGTTATATATAGTTTAGGCTCTAAATTTCATGAGTAATCTAATTGGCCGGGAATATTGCGGCATCATAAAATACTACGGAGTAGATTTCGATGTACATTGGGATATTGAAACTAAAAAGGTTTACGTTAGCAAGGTAAACCATCCTGAGCTTTGTGATATTCATTTTGGCGACTACCTTTCCCAAACAAAAGAAGATGCCCCTGAAGCGGCTATAAAAATGCTACGGACTGAACTTGGAGATGATATACGGTAAATATCTGCAATGTTTTGCCCTCGTGCCTGATTTCTTCTGAGCCAAGAACAAAATATAAAAATAGCCCCTGATTTAAGGAATGACAAAAACACAAGATAAAAAATGGCTAAAAACAACCCCCGAAATATTTTGGGCCGAAGTAGCCCCCTGCGATCATATACTTCAGATATATGAAAATGATGAAAGTATAGTTGCCGCACTGTCACAGTTTATTATATCAGGGTTCGAAACAAACGAAAGTGTAGTTATAGTGGCTACTTATGAACATCTTGTAACACTTGATGCCCTGCTGCTTATAAAAGGGTATAATTTACAGGAGTTAAAAAATAAAAGCCGGTATTTGACTTTTGAAGCAAACGACCTGCTTTCGAAATTTATGGTGGATGGCTGGCCGGATGAGGGGTTGTTTTTTAAAGCAGTAACCGAAATTATAAAAAAGGTAAAAAACAATAATAAAGTCAGGGTGTATGGCGAAATGGTAGCCATTTTATGGGCACAGGGCCATAGCGGGGCTACCGTGCGCCTGGAGCATCTTTGGACCAAATTATGCCGGCAGGAAGAGTTTATGCTTTTTTGTGCCTACCCTAAAATTGGTTTTACCCAGGATATAACTACCTCCATCAACCATATTTGCTCTGCCCATAACAAAATGATATCAGGTGAAGTAAATGTGGATGCGGGCGTGTTGCAGTATAAAAATCTCTAACCCTCCTGGTTCATCTTTCCATCATGTCCCGAAACCGGGTTTAGAACAGTAATTTTCAAAACAGCTTCTTTTTGGAGGCTTTTGAGTACTTATTTGTATATTCGAACAAATGAGTAAAACACAAAGGCGGAGGGTATTTTTTGCTGTCGGCATACTTTGCTGTTTTATGCTTGAGTTGCTTAGTGGCCCACGGCTGCATGCAAAACCGCTTTTAGCATCCGGCCAGAATAAAGAATCCAGCTTTTTATTCCAGAAATCCGACCTGTTTTGCCAGCTGATACTTACTGATGAAACCACCAGCCAGGTAAGTAGCCCTGTCTTTTCGCAGGCAAAAAGCCACGTTAAATATTTATCGTTTGGCGAGCTACAGCAAACCGTAAAAAACAGTGTGGCAGTGGGATATTCTTCCCAACATCCTGTTTTGTCCCCTTCTTATACCAATACGGTTATAATTTTCCCTTTTCATTATTTTCTGTAAAGTTTCAAAAGCAAGCAACTAATTTATCAAAGCCTCTGTGCCTAAGTTTCTTTGGGCACTTTTAATTTATTAATAACTTTAAAACACAATGATAATAGTAGGTATAATATTATTAGCAAGCATAATATTGCCCATAATATTCCTGAACCGCTCAGGGAAAAAAAATAAAGATAATACCAGCAGTGGTAAGTGAGTTTAAAGCTCCGGGGGTTCCCCGGGGCTTTTTTTATAATGAACGGTAAAATAATCCTGATTTAAAAAATTAACCCACTTAAAAAAACAAAAAGCCAAAGGCAAACTGCCAATGGCTTTTTATTTTTGTCGACTTCACCTAAGGCTCGCCGACCAAGGGTGGGCCCACCTGGGATCGAACCAGGGACCCTCTGATTATGAGTCAGATGCTCTAACCGTCTGAGCTATAGGCCCAACTGAAAATCCTTGCAGATTTAAAGCTAAAGGAGTGCAAAGGTAAGCAACAGTCTATACTTTTGCCACAAATTTTTATATGGACTTTACCGGCATAAAAAACATCATATTTGATTTAGGCGGGGTACTGATAAACCTGGATCCCACCCTTACCCACAGGGCTTTTGAGAAAGCCGGTGCAGTGCAGGTGGCAGAACATTTTACCTTTACCCACCAGCATACATTGATTAAGGAGTTTGAAGTGGGCAGGATGGACGCCCCTTCATTCCGGCAGATGTTCTGCGGTATTTTTAACACTGTAATACAGGAAACCGATTTTGATGCCGCCTGGAACGCCATGCTGCTGGATGTTCCCGCTGAACGGCTGGAGTTGCTCCGCCGCCTGAAAAGCAGGTACAATATTTACCTGCTTAGCAATACCAATTTTCTTCATCATGCTTTTATCATCGAATACCTGCGTGCCACCCACGGCATAGATAATTTTGATGCGATGTTTCACAAGGCGTATTACTCACATACATTAGGACTGCGCAAACCCGATGCGGCCATTTACCGGCATGTGCTGGATGAAAACAAGCTAAACCCTTCTGAAACTCTGTTTTTTGATGATAATGCCGCCAATATAGAGGGTGCAAAAGCGGTGGGAATCCAATCGGTATTGGTAGATAAGGAGATAGTGGAATATTTTACGGTTTAATTAATTCAGAGCAGGGGCATTCTCTCTATAATACACCGGGTTTTGCGCCTCCACCGTGGCCTTTATATGCATAAATGTCTGGTACATCTGGTACATCATTATGCTGTATAAAAATGCCTTATCAAGAAATTTACGGTTGTTTTTGTATGACCATGCGATAAGCTTCCAGAAGTATGCCCGGTTACTGTCTTTTATTCCCAGCAGGTACACTACCCTTAATATCGTTTTAATATCCTTCAGCTTTATTTTTTCAGGAACTTTAAAAGACACTTTGGGGTGCTTATAGGTGGTAAAAAACTGTATAAGCCGCTGGTACGAGCCTTCAGGACTATAAATATGGCTGGTGAGCTCAAGAAAACCATCGTACAGCACCTTTTCATCCATCATGGGAACAATATTGGTTTCCCCCTCTGCAAAAGCAAATGGCTTACTAAGGCGGCCCTGCCTGTACATCTTATCAAATAATTCAGTTCCCGGCGGGGCTTTCAATATATTAACAATGGGCAGGGGTATCCCGCTTTCCTGTATAAACTCCACCTGCTGCCGGAATATTGCCGGCGAATCGGTATCAAAGCCCACAATAAAACCTCCAGAAATTATAAATCCCGACTGGTGCAGTTTTTTAATATTCTCCAGCTGATCCCTTTTCAGGTTTTGTGTTTTCCGCGACTCCTTGAGGCTGCTTTCATCCGGTGTTTCTATACCAATAAAAATATGGCGGAAACCGGCCTCCAGCAATAGCTGCATCAGCTCCGGGTCGTCTACCAGGTTAATAGTCAGCTGGGTGGCAAAGAAAAAGCCCGGTTTCTTCTTTTTGCGCCACGCTATCAAAGCGGGCAGTAAATCACTTTTCAGTATTTTTTTATTGCCAATCAGGTTATCATCTGCAAACAGCACCAGTTTTACATCGCTCAGCCGGTCAATGGTTTCCAGCTCTTTAATTATCTGTTCGCTGGTTTTGGTGCGGGGCCTTCGGCCAAAAAGGGCCGTTACATCACAAAAATCACACATATACGGGCACCCGCGCGAATACTGCACTATGGAGTACACGTATTCGTCCATTTTGGCAAGCTCAAAAGCCGGCAGGGGCGACAGCGTAATATCAGCAAACTCTTCCGTTTGATAAATATGCTTAGGATTGCCCTGTTGTAAATCAGCCAAAAATAACGGCAGTGTTATTTCTGCCTCGTTCAGCACGAAATAATCAATATTGGGAAAACGCTCGTATTCGTGGGTAAATAAAGGGCCGCCGGCAACAATTTTTACCCCGGCACGGTTGCATTGCCCCACTATCTCCCTTACCGATTCTTCCTGCACATTCATGGCCGAGAGAAAAACCAAATCGGCCCACTCCAAGTCTGTATCAGTCAGCCCGGCAAGGTTAACATCCACCAGGCGCTTATTCCATTCCTCGGGAAGCAACGGGGCAATCGTCAGCAAGCCCAATGGCGGGTACGCGGCCTTTTTACCCAGCACTTTTATAAAATGCTTCATAGCATAAAAAGTGTCGGGCATTTGGGGATATACCAAAAGAATGTTCACACGGTAAAGGTATTAACTTCCAATAGTTTATCAAACTTCGAAGACGGCGTTTTACCTGATAAGATTTATCGGGCCCCGCTTAATAAACCATTTACTGTTTACGTCAACAATTTCTATTAAATAAAAGTATACATCGGTAGGGCAGGCTTCGCCTTTAAAATTGCCATCCCATTTTCTAACCGGATCATCCGATTCAAATAATACCTCTCCCCAGCGGTTAAAAATTCGCATTAAAAACCGTTTGTAATAAATTTTTCCTTCAATCCCAAAAGCAGGATTCAGTTTGTCTTCGTCTCCGGGCGTAAAAGCATTGGGCAGGTAATAATCTATTTCCGGCGGAACATATATATAACGAACTACAGCGCTATCACACCCTTCTGTATTTTGCACTTCAAGGTAAATGTATTTCCAACCGGTATCTTTATACCATATCGCGGGATGCTGTAAAGAAACAAAATACATATTGTCAAAACTCCAGTTCCATTTTATTGCATCCGTGGAACTGTCGGTGAATTGTACCTCCTTTTCTTCGTAACCGTTGCCGGTAAATGTAAATCCAAACCAGGCAACTGGTAGTGGGCGTACCAACGCTGCCCCCGGAATTACTGATGTGTCCCGGCAACCGTCAGTTGAGGTAATTATTAACGAAACGTTATAAATCCCCGGGTTTTTATAATAATGTTCAGGGTTTTGAATAGTATCACCGGTGGTATCTCCAAAATCCCATTTCCATCCACTTATTATCATGGTGTTATTAGTCAAGGATGTGTCGGCAAACTGCGTGGGCCTGTGCAGGCAGGGTGTGTCACACAGAAAGCCCGCCTGCGGGACTGGAAAAACTGTAACCGCCTTTTGAGATGAGTCAAAACATCCTTTATTGGTGCCCAGAATTTCTTTAATTATATAATTTCCGGGTTGCGTATACGAATGCTGTACCGATGCATTTCCCGGAAAACCGGGACCGTATTCCAAACTCCAAACTCTTGAGGTAATTGTATCGTTATTAATAACCGCCGTACTTTGAATAGTAAAACTATTGGTGTTTAAGCACTGGCTGTCATTGTCAATGGTGAAGCCTGATACCGGCTGGTTAAACACGTGGATATTCTTTTTAATGGAGTCCGTACAACCGCTGTCTCCCAGTATTACCTGGGTTACGGTATAAATGCCCGGCGCATTGTATGAGTAATTCTGTGGAACAACACCCATTTCCGCTCCGTCTCCCATCTTCCAAAGTAATTGTGAGCTTCCATTACTTACCGAGCTTTTATTAGTAAAGTTAAATGCCTGTGTGGCAAAGCAGGCAAACTGCTTATCAAAATCAAAATCAGCTTTAGGATTACTGGTAATTATAGAAATATTTTTTTGAACAGAATCACTGCACAGCTTATCAGTAACCGCTTTAAGTGTTACTGTAAATACGCCATCTGTTGAGTATTTCCGCTGGGTATTAAGTGATGACGTGCTGGAACCGTCCCCTAAATCCCATTGGTAGCTCATCGAACCTGATTTGACAGTAGAATTGTTGGTATAGACAAAATTATTGGTTTTAAAACACTGGTTGCTGTCGTTAATGGTGAATGCAGCTTTAGGCATTGGGTATACATAAAGACTTGATTGAGCGGTATCCCTGCACTGATAATCGCTGGTTGCTATCAAAGTCACCGTATAAACACTGTCGGTGATATAAGTATACGTTATATTACTGGTAACTGCCGTATCCCTGTTTCCCAGTTCCCATTTATAAGTAAGTGCTCCCGTGGGTATGGATGATGCATTTGTAAAACTAAAGCTGTTATCCCTCCGGCATTGCGCAGTATCATCCACGCTATATGCTGCATTGGGAAGGGGCCTTACGGTAATAATTTGAGTTGCAGAATCTTTACAGCCCTTGGGATGAGTTAATATGAGTTTACCCGTTTTCTGGCCGGTGGAGCTATATGCCCGTATGGCAACAGAATCGCCAGTGGTATCACCATCTTCAAAAACCCACTTCTGGGAAAAATAACCGGGAGAAGTAGTATTCGTAAAAGTATCACTTTCATTCAGGCATGGGTTATAATTACTTATTTTAAATGCGGGTACAGGTTTATTGGCAAACGCCAGTTTTACTGTATTGCTTTGCACTTCAAAACAACCTTCGGTTACTATGCAGTAATAATTTCCTACATCTTTTTTATCGGCTTTTGGAATAATTAACACATTGCTGTTGGCCCCTGAAATTGGCACATTATTAAAATACCACTGGTACACAAACTGGGTAACCGAATCATTCATTTTTACCCTGAAATAATTGGTATCGCAATAATCTGCTGAAACATCAACAGGCTGCTCTGCAAACCCGAATTTTGTAAAATTGGAAAAGAACCCATAACGGCAACCGGATGTGGTTCCGCCGTTTATTATACCCACGTGAAACAGTCCTAAATCATTTTGCAGCCGTACGTTGGTCCCCTGGGGGATTTGTGCCGGCGTAAAATTTATTCTTGCTGAAACCCATTTGTTTGCTGTGCCGGGAACATAATCAAAGCTGCCTGCGGGCACCAGTGTATTGCTGCCGTTTAGCTTAAAGCTGTTTTTATGAATATCCCTGCAGGTAATAATTAAACCGAAATTTTCATCCGTGGAACGTGTAAACGCCACTTCGTTAGAGCCTGAGCACACCGATGGAAGCACCGCAGCGCCGATTTCGCATCCGAACCCGGTGAAATGTATTACATATACCGGTGATGTGCTGGTAATATAATAACGTTCCGCAACGACCTGTATCGAATGAACGGCACCCGATGCCAGGTTTACTGTATAACTTGAACCTGTAGTGTGTACTGTTATTGTGCAGTTAGTTTTAGCGCCCCACACAAAAATATATTCATTTTCAGGACCGAGAAAGCCTCTTGTAACAACATATTCACGCCCAATAGAATTAGTGGGTATCAGTTGGTCGCCGGCCAAATCAGCGCAGCCTGTATGTCCTGCCAGCAGGTCGTGTTTCATAGTAATGGCCACCGGCTTGGTGGCAGTTACCAATGAGCCTCCCAGCTGCTGGTTTGCAAAAGCTGCTGGGACACTGGCTGCTGAATATGTTTGCCCCTTATGGAGAGTAATTGTGAAAGGAATGTTTGCGCTATGACCTACCAGTGCGTTTGAGGGGGTGATAGTCACTTTGGTGGTGTCTTCGGTGGCTACAATATCAAAAGCAGAATAAGGCGTAGGGCTATAATTGGGCGAGTTTCTCCAGGTATTTTGTGAAGCAATATAAAATTCTGTTCCCAGCGCATTTTCCCCTTTCAATGCGAAAATATCGGGATTTAACTGACTGGATACTTCGTAATAGCAGGTAATGGGCGTAGTAGATTCAATTAAGAGCCCATTGTTCAGTACCATATTAGGCGGGCGGTTTTCAATCGAATTCAGAAACGGAGTCATATCAACAGTTTTCGACTGGTAAGCACCCAGGCTCACATTTATAGGCGTAAAACTGTTATCAGCAGGTTTTTTAATAACCACGCTGGCGGGCGAGTTGCCGGAAGAAAGTCGTATATATACAGGGGCATCAAGTCCCAGGTTAGAATGGGCAACTTCAGGCGCTACAAACCAGAATTTGTCATCGGTCTGGGCATTTAACCCTGTGCTAAAGCACAGTGCCACCAGGCAATATATGCAGCAGATAAGAACATTGCTTAGTGGTGGTTTAAAGCGCATCCAGCGTAAAATTACAACATTACTTATTGTAAGGACGCTTAAAAATGCAATACGGTTGTAATTTTATACTAATATGCGAACGGCTTACCCCTCATACATCTTATCAATCATCCCCCCGTATTTCTTTTCAATTATGTGGCGGCGGGGTTTCAGGCTGGGTGTCATTTCACCTTCTTCCACGCTAAAGGGTGTGCGCTTAACAATAAAGTTTTTGATCCGCTCGTATTTGGACAGGGTGCCAGAGAGTTTTTTCAAATCCTCGTCAATCCACTCAATTATTTTATCGTCCTGTATAAATGCCTCGCCCGTTTCAAAAAAATCAGGCGCAATTTTAAACTGCTCCATTAATTCCTCTTTCGAGGGAATAACAATAGCCGTAAGGTGCTCGCGGCGGTCGCCAATTAAAAATATCTGTTCTATTTTGGTGCTGCGCAGGTAAACATTTTCTACCGGAGCCGGGTAAATATTCTTGCCGTAGGCATTGACAATCATATTTTTAATGCGGTCGGTAATTTTCAGGTTGCCTTTTTCAAACCGGCCAATGTCACCACTGTGGAACCAGCCGTCCTTATCCATTACTTTGGCTGTTTCCTCGGGTTTGTTCCAGTAACCCAGCATCACGTTAGGCCCCTTAATGCAAATTTCACCTTCCGGGCTGTTAAAATCCAGGTTAAAGCTCTCGTAGGTCTGCTCGCATAAAATCTCGCCCGTATCCGGGTTTTGAATAGAAACCACATTGCCCGGCGCTATCCTCCCTACTGTTCCAAATACCTGCCGGTCATACTCGTTCACACATA
>DASPJH010000215.1:0-4185 GCA_035628715.1 Bacteroidia bacterium | reverse complement strand
AGTTATACGGCTGCCCGTTTTCTCGTACCAGTACTTTAATGAGTCTCCCAATACCTCCAGGGTGTTGGTTTCATTAATGGGCATTATTTCACTGCGTTTTTTATCGTTGGCAGCATGCAAAGAAAGAGCAAGGTTATGGCGGGCTCCGTCATCGGCCATTTTTTTAATCATTTTAGCTACACCGGCGGTAGAAACGGTAATCCGTTGTGCCGACATTCCCAGCCCTTGCGGAGAGGTTATATACTCAATGCTTTTCATCACATTGGCGTAGTTCAGCAAAGGTTCGCCCATACCCATGTACACGATGTTTGATAGCGGAATACTATAGTTTTCACGAGCCTGTTTATCAATCAGCACCACCTGGTCGTAAATTTCGGCGGCATCCAGGTTGCGCTTGCGGTCCATGTATCCGGTAGCACAAAACTTGCAGGTCAGGCTGCATCCTACCTGGCTGCTTACACAGGCAGTCATTCGTTCAGGAGTAGGTATCAGCACGCCTTCAATCACATTTCCGTCATACAGCCTGAAGGCGTCTTTAATGGTGCCGTCGTTGCTTTTTTGCTGAGTGGCAATTTCCACCGGCCTCAGGCTGAAGGAAGATTCCAGCCGCAAGCGTAAATCCAGCGATAAATTGGTCATTTCGGCAAAGCTGCGGGCGCTTTTTTTCCAAAGCCATTCGTGCACCTGCTTTGCCCTGAATGATTTTTCTCCCAGCCCTGCCATTTGTTCCAGCAATTGGTCAAGACTAAGTGAACGTATATCTGTTTTTACTGCCGTTTCCATTATAAAAATGCAAAGATACTAAGCATCTTCTATGCCGAAAAATACTTTGCTGCATGAAAGGCTTTCTGAATACCGGCAGGGCTCCACTAAACTACCCAATATTTAAAATTATGGACGCTGCCCGGTAAAATTTTATAACGAGATTTGTATAAAATTGCCCCTACTGTATATCTTGGGGAAGTTTTAAAAAAGAGAAATAATTTAAGCAATCCGCTCAAAACATGATTATGGCTAATGGTAAAGTAATCAGCATTTTGCTGATTGAAGACGATGAAGTGGATGTAATGAACCTTAAACGGGCTTTTAAGAAGAACAATATAACCAACCCGCTTTACCTTGCAGGAAACGGCCTGGAAGCGCTGGAACTGTTAAGAAGCTGCGGTACAGAAGAAATGCCGTTACCAAAAATAATACTGCTGGACCTGAATATGCCAAAAATGAATGGTATAGAGTTTTTGAGGGAACTGAGAAACGACCAGCGCCTGCACCATATAAGCGTATTTGTTATGACTACGTCCAACAAGGATAATGATATTATTGAGGCCTATAATCTCAACGTAGCCGGTTATATTCTCAAACCTCTCTCCATGGATAAATTTATGGGGGCAGTAGCGGCACTAAGCAACTACTGGCAGTTATGTGAATTTCCATCGTAAAAAGAAACAGGTAAAGTGGCTCACATCAAAATACTGCTTGTAGAAGACGATGAAGTGGATGTAATGGCCTTTAAAAGGGCCATTGACAGAGGCGGTTTACCTTTTGAGCTGACTGTACTATCTGATGCTGATGCCGTGCTTTCCCTGCCGGCCGATAATGATTTTTCGTGTATTTTCCTGGATTACCTCCTGCCCGGCAGCGATGGATTGACAATATTGAAAAGGTTGCGCAACAATGGTGTAAGAACACCGGTAGTAATTGTGACTTCGCAGGGTAATGAGAAAATAGCCGTTGAAATGATGAAAAGCGGCGCCCTTGATTATATAACCAAGGAAGAAATTACCGCTGAACGTATATCGGTACTGGTGCATACTGCCGGATTGCTGCTGCGGAGTGAGGTTGAAAGGGAAGAAGCAGAAGCATCATTACTGGAAAGCCAGCAATTACTGGCCAATATTTTTAATGCCAGTGCGGTGGCTATGCTGCTGATTGATGGCAAAGGCATGGTATTGCGGGCCAATAAGGCATTTGAGGAATTGGTAAGCCAATCCATTCAGGATATTCTTGACCGCCCTTTTGATGAACTATTTGACCATCGCCTTTCCATAGCCGATTTGCTGAAAAATGGCGCAAATAATTTTGAGTTTACTATCCATAAGGCAGATAAAACCTGTCACCTGTCCGTTTCCTGCAGCTCGTTTAAGGATAAGGCCGGTAATGATTATATTATAGTTAATTTTTATGATGTAACCACAAAGGTAGAATATGAGCGCCAGGTAGTATGGCAGAATACCCGGATGGAAGCCCTGCTGGAAAGTACCAGCAGCGTTATTTTTTCCATCGACCAGAACTATCGTATTACCGGCTTTAATAAGGCAGCCCGTAAAATTTTCACAACATTTTATAATGTAGACATTAAAGAAGGGATGGATATATTTAAAGTCCCATTTGATGAAGATAACCGCCAGATGATGATTGAAAACTTTGCCAAAGCATCAGAAGGCAAGAGGGTTACTGTTGTGCACCGGATCAACAAGCTGTATTTTGAAACTACCTTTAACCCAATTAAAACTGAAAATAAACAATATTTAGGAATATCGGTATTTTCACAGGATATAACCCAGGAAAAAAACAATGAGTTAAGCCTTATAGAGGCCAAAAAAGTTGCAGAAGAACTATCAAAAGCCAAATCGCAGTTTTTGAGCAATATGAGCCATGAAATACGCACTCCTATGAATGCTATTATTGGTCTGACCGACCTTTTGATGGATTCAAGCCTGACTCCTGAGCAGCGTGAAAACCTGAACACGCTTAAATTTTCTGCGGATAACCTGCTGGTAATTATTAATGATATTCTTGACCTTTCAAAAATTGAATCGGGCAAAATAACCTTTGAAGAAATAAACCTTGATTGCCGCCAGATAATAGAAAAGGTAGCCAAAACCTTCCAGATTCAACTGAAAAACAACGATGTGGAACTGGAAACCAATATTGCTGACAATGTACCGGAGCAGCTTTTAGGAGACCCTTACCGGCTAACACAGATACTGAATAACCTGGTGGGCAATGCGGTAAAATTTACCAAAAACGGTAAAATCTCTGTTTCTGCAATTCCCCTGGAAACGGGCAATGACAGAACCCTGCTTGAGTTTACGGTGGCCGATTCAGGAATTGGTATCCATAAAGATAAGCTGGGTTCCATTTTCGAAAGTTTTACCCAGGCATATACCGACACTACACGCAAATTTGGGGGAACGGGGCTGGGGCTGGCTATTACCAAACAACTGGTGGAAAGCCAGCACGGGCATATTACCGTTAAAAGCGCCCCGGGAGAAGGCACTTCATTTATTTTCACAATACCGTTTAAAAATGGCGCCGTAGGGTGGAAAAACCTTAACAGTAACGAAGTGCCTGAAACTGCCCTGCATGGCCTTAAAGTATGCGTGGCGGAGGACAACAAGGCCAACCAGTTGGTTATCCGCCAGATTTTGTCGCGCTGGAAAATAAACGTGATACTGCAGAATAACGGCCGGGAAATTATTGACTACCTGGCAACCGAAACCCCCGACATTGTTTTTATGGATTTGCAGATGCCTGAGCTAAGCGGGTTTGACGCGATAGAAATTATCCGTAACCCTCAATCAGAAGTGCTTAATCATTCCATACCTGTATTGGCGCTTACCGCCGATGTTTTTCCCGAAACCCGTGAAAAAATATTTGACACCGGCATGAACGATTATTTGCTAAAGCCTATCAACGTTGAGGAGCTGAAGGAAAAGCTTATCAGGTATGCGGTTCTCAGAAAAACCACGGTTAATTGATACCGCTGCTGGTTTTAACTATCAAACAGCCCATTTATCAGGCGCTTCCCGCCACTTTTTCAGGTTTTCTACCTGGTCTTTTTCAATATACCCTTCCTGCCGTGCAGTTTTTATAAGGGCTTCATAATCACATAATGAAAAATACCTGCATTTGGCATTCTTAAAATTAAGCTCCGCCTCTTCAAATCCGTAGGTAAATATACTGGCCAGTCCCAGCACCTGCACATTGCTTTCCCGCAAGGCTTCCACTGCTTTCAGGCTGCTTTTCCCGGTACTTATAAGGTCTTCCACCACCACGGTTTTCATACCTTTGGTAAGGTAGCCTTCTATCATATTCTGGCGGCCGTGTTTTTTAGGTTCGGGGCGTATATAAGCAAAGGGCAGGCCAAGCGCATCGGCGGCAAGTGCGCCCGGGGCTATACCG
>DASPJH010000214.1:0-2157 GCA_035628715.1 Bacteroidia bacterium | reverse complement strand
CCTTTTTCACTACCAAAAGGCAAGGGACCGGCATTGGCCTCAGCCTTTCCCGACAAATAGCCCTTATGCACGGGGGCAGTCTGTATTTTGAACGGTACGCCGAGGGTGATACGAGGGTGGTGGTGAAGATATAGATGAATGTACCGATTGCAAATCGGTGGCCCATCGGTTCAGGATTACAAATCCTGAACGGCGGCCATTATAATGCATGACCGCCGAAAGGAAGTTGCAATTCTGCTTACTCCACCACCAGCCTGCCAGCAGCAAGGGTTTCGGTGGGAGAAATTACTTTATACAGGTAAACGCCTTTGGAAAGCGCGCTTACATCTATAGTTGATGTGGCGGCAGCAATCCTGCTCACCTGCACCCTGCGGCCTGTTATATCGTACAGTTCAAGTACCATGTTTGCGGTAAACTGTTCCACCTCAACGGTTGCATGGGCTGCAGCCGGGTTGGGGTACAGTTTCAGTCCTATTTTATTAAACAGGTCATTTATACCTGATTTAATAAAGGTTACCTGCTTGGTTATGCTGTCGGTTCCACAGAAGTTGGAAGCCAGCAGGCTGATATTATAAGTGCCGCTGTTAGTTGGGACAATAGCCAGGTTGGTAAAGTTGCTGGTTTGGCCTGCACCAAATTTCCATGTAAAGGTGTAGGCGTCAGTAGAAGTGTTGGTGAGGAATATGGTGTCGTTCTGGATAACTACAGTAAAGTTGGCTGCTGGATTTGCCACCACGTCAATTTGCTTTGTGCTTGAATCTGCTGAAGTACCGCAGCTGTTTGAAGCTTTTACCCAAATGGTATACGGTCCGCCTACGGTAGTAAAGTTCATGTTTACAGTAGTATCCGTACTGTTGTTGGTAGTGCCGCCGCCGCTAAGGCCCCAGGAATAGCTGGTGGCATCAGTAACCTTAAGAATAGTGAAAGGTGATGTTCGCACACAGCCGGTATCGGTTCCTGTTATTACGCCGGGTTTAACAGGTGGGGGAGGGAGGACATTAATAAAATTAACCTTTTCTATTGTGTCATCACCTAATACGCCACCAACAATAAGGCGGATGGTTTTAAGACCGGGAGTGGTATAGTTTACCACATGCGGGCCTTTGCCGGTAGCTGTTGCCGGGGTAGCGCCGGTTCCAAAATTCCAGTCATAAGTATTGGTGCTGCCGTTGGATGAGTCGGTAAATGTAAGGGTAACAGTAGGGCAAACTGTGGTAGCCGAAGTTCCAAAATTAGCCACCGGGATAAGTGAGCAGAAATTAGGGTCCAGGGGAACCATAACCGTTTTTCCGCAACGGGCGCCTGTAGCGTTCAAATCCATCACGTAGTCACCACCTTCAAGGTCGCCTTTGGGGCTTAGAGTACGTTTTACCTGGCTGTTGGCAATGGAATAGTGCATTATCTCGTCGGCATCTATTACGTGGCCCAATTGATGCCCGTGACCTAATTCATGAACCGCTACCGATTCAAAGTCATATTCGGTAAAGGCCGGGTTACCAGGACCGTAATTCCAGTTAACGTCGTCATCAAACTCAATATCCAGTTCACTTACGTACCATTTTGTATTGCCGCCCGATGTACAGCCGCTCCACCAGCTCCAGCACCGGCCCAGTACGCCGTTGGGCAGTTTGCCAAACCGTATTACATGTACACCGTCGCGCAATATGGTATCAACCGTCGTTTCCATCCCTATATTCCAATTTACCAGCGAGCCGCAGCGCCAGTTTTGAAAAGCCCTTAAAAATGCCTGTCTTGCATCGGGTTTAGAGGCAAAGTCGCCATTAAACTGCCAGGTATAACCGCCTGAGCCATTATCATCAATATGCACAGCCTGCGAAACATTGTTATTACCATCCACCACATTTTGCATGGCAAACTTAAGAACAATGTCAGTTGAGGACTGTACACTGTCTGCCCCGTTATGCACCAGTATTTTGCCCGAACCGGCGCGGGCAGTTATTCTCACTTGTATTTGATTATCGCTCCACGATACATATTCTGCATCTTTAGGTTTTATAAAACTGCTTCCCCCGTTATCTGCATTTTTAAAGCCCACATAACCGCTTCCGCGTGTAGCTCCAAAGTTAGAGCCATTAATGGTAAGCAGGGTTTCAGTTCCTGCCGATGCTGAGTCAGGTGTAAAAGAATTAATAACCG
>DASPJH010000213.1:0-2482 GCA_035628715.1 Bacteroidia bacterium | reverse complement strand
GGAGATTACTCAGAAGAGGGAGGTTTAAACCTCCCTCTTCTGAGTAATCTCCATAGCCCGGACTTCAGTCGGGGGCAAACATTAAAACGTTTATAACCCGTTAGTGTTTAAATATTAACGCCGCCGTATTATTGTAACGCGTTTATGGAAATACTTATCATCCTGTTCCTGATACTGCTTAACGGGTTCTTTTCCCTTTCCGAGATTGCCCTGGTTTCTGCCCGCAAAAGCCGGTTAGAAATGCAGGCCAAAAAAGGCAGCATAAAAGCCCGGGCTGCACTAAACCTGGCCAACCACCCCAATAAGTTCCTGTCTACAGTGCAGATAGGCATTACCCTCATCGGGCTTTTAACTGGTATTTACAGCGGTGATACTATTACTGATAAAATGAAGACTGTATTGCTGTCTGCCGGACTGGCTGAGGAATATGCCGCGCCCCTTTCCGTGGCGCTGATACTTATCTGCATCACGTATTTTTCGCTGGTGCTGGGTGAGTTGCTGCCCAAGCGCATCGGCCTTACCAACCCAGAAGGCATTGCCAAGGCGGTGGCCCGCCCGATGCGGATTGTATCGCTGATAACGGCTCCTTTTGTGTGGACTTTAACCTTCTCTACCGATTTGCTGATGAAGGTATTTAACATTAAACCTTCAGCAGACAGTAAGGTAACCGAGGAAGAAATTAAGGCTATTGTGCAGGAAGGCGCTGAGGGCGGCGAAATACAGGAAATTGAGCAGGATATTGTGGAGCGTGTGTTTACTATGGGCGACCGGAGGGTTAGCTCGGTTATGACGCACCGGCAGGACGTGGTGTTTTTAAGCCTGGATTTTGATGCCCAGAAGGTGCGCGAGCAGGTTATTGACCAAACGCATGCAGCTTACCCGGTATACGAAAATGATAAGGACCGTATTGCCGGTATGGTATATCTTAAAGATTTATTTGCCACCATTGATAACGATGATTTTTCGCTGCGCAAAATAACAAGGGCGCCCCAGTATATTCACGAAAATACCAGCGCATATAAAGCCCTGGAAGTATTTAAGGAAACCGGTATACACCACAGCATTGTTACAGACGAATACGGCCGCGTGGAGGGTTTTATAACCCTTAATGATATTTTGGAAGCCCTGGTGGGAAATGTATCGGATTTTTATAAAGAGGAATTTTCCATACATGAGCGGGAGGACGGGACGTTTATAGTGGACGGTATTTACCCGTTCCATGATTTTCTGAATTATTTTGATTTGGATGATCTATCGTCCGAATATGAATTTAATACCGTAAGCGGTTTATTACTGGAATTATTCCGCAATATTCCCAAAGAGGGCGACAAAACCACCTGGCACGGCTTTGAGTTTGAAGTGCTGGACATGGACGGCGCAAGGATTGATAAAATTATGGTAAAGATTAACAGGGTGTTGTAGCCCCACTCGGGTCATTCCCGCTTCAGGCGGGAATCTGTTGTATTACCTCGCAATTTAATACGCTCTATAGCTGCATTCAACTAAAATAAAAATATTTATGAAGGCGCCTGTATAATTTTTTATACGGGGGTGAAATAACCTTTTTGCAAAAATCATCAATTGAATACTATTAAATTATTCTTCTGATTATTACCTGTCTACGTAATAACATTTAACTATTCGACGAACAAAAATATTTAATTTGAAATAAATACATATTTTTGATTTGCATGCATTAGCTTATTTGTCAATTGACTAACCTTTTAAACAAAATTTAAAACCTATCACAAAAAAGTAAACAAAATGAAAAATTTATTACAATCTATTAATGCGCTAAAGCGCAAATGGCTGGTTTTTGCCGCAGCTTTAATGGTGAGCTCAAGCGGGTTTGGACTTACTATTTCTACGTCCCAAACCTGGAACGCTATCTTTTTTTCAAATCCGGCTAATGTGCCCGCCGGTTTTACATGGAATGGAGGGACAAGTACGCTCACTGCTAATCAGGATATTCTTGTGGACCGGGGTGCAGGTAGTACGCGGGTAATATTTTCAATTGCAGGCATTACAGTATCATTTAGTAATTCTGCACATGGAATAACCGTAGATGTAGGTGAAAAACTCGTAGTTACAAATACCACATTAACTGCTACAACGTATTGGCAAGGCATAAGCGCTACTGGCGATCCTCTTGAAGACCAATGGGATGTATCAGGAAATGTCCCCGAAATTTATGAGGTAAGTGATGCCACAACCGATTTTAATCCTGACCAAACAATGGTTGAAATAGAAAGCGGTTCGGGAACAACGTATATATATAATGCCCTTAAGGGAGTAACCTCAACCGGCGGGGCTATAGTTATTGCTGACCACATACAATTTTGGTATTGCAGGGTAGGTATTGAAATTAAAGACTATACGCACCCCACTACAGGATCGGCTGGCTTTGACCAACGCAACGCTTCTTATATAAGCGATTGCCTTTTTCAATCGGGGTTTCTTCATGGAACTGATAACGATTTTT
>DASPJH010000212.1:0-11282 GCA_035628715.1 Bacteroidia bacterium | reverse complement strand
GTGATACCATACCCCAAGGTGCCCGGGCCGATTACGTGCTTGCCAACCCATCTATAATAGACGGTTTTGATTATATTTTTAAATACGCCGACAGTGTAGGCAAACCGGCGGTTATCAACCTGAGCTGGGGCATGCACACCGGTCCGCACGACGGTACCTCGCTGTTTGACCAGGCGCTGGACGCACTGGTAGGCACCGGGAAGATAATCGTAGGCTCAGCCGGTAACGAACGTGGACGCTGGATGCATTTCGATCACAATTTTTCCGGCGACACGGTTTCTACCTGGGCCGGTGAGAATATCCGAAGGGATGAAACCTTTGAAAGCATATATGTGGACTTTTGGGGAAGCCCTTCAACCGAATTCTCATTGCAAATGGTAATGGTGGACTCCAGCTCAGCAATTTTGGGCCAGTCGGGATGGGTTTCCAGCACACAGGAGGGTACGCACGCATTTGAGATAGTAAGCGGGAACGATACTGTTACCGTAACCTTTGAATGCGATTCAGCCTCTGTATTAAACGATAAGCCCAATATTCTTGTTCAAGCCAACAATAACCACCCGCTCAACAGCTATATGGTGCTCAGGGCTACATCCCTCAACACCAGCCTCAACGGTTGGAACTCAGGCGGTGTAGACCGGTATACTTCCGGCGGTTTCAATAATTTAATCAAAGGCAGCCAGCCCTTCAGCAACATGAAGGCCGGTAACGACAATACTTCCGTGGGTGAAAACGGCGGCACAGCCGAACGGGTAATAACCGTGGGCGCCTATGCTACCTCATTTACCTGGTTGAATGCCTTTGGAGGTACGCTTTCCACCTTTGCCTACCCCGGCTACCTGGCCAATTTTTCAAGCATGGGGCCTACTGTTGACGGGCGCATCAAACCTGATGTGGTTTCACCGGGGATTACCGTTTCATCGGCATTTAACCGGTATGCTATCGATCCCTTTTCATTAAGCTATATAAGCACGGTAAACGGCACAACTGATTTTTACGGGGTTTTAAGCGGCACCAGTATGGCAGCTCCGCAGGTAACGGGTATTGTGGCCCTGATGCTGGAACAAAACCCGGCACTAACCCCTGAAACCGTTCGCAGCATATTGCAGCAAACCGCCGCAAAAGACACTTTTACCAAAACCACTCCAAATAACCTGTACGGTTGGGGTAAAGTAGACGCATTGGCCGCCCTGCAGGCTGTTAAGGGAAATACCGGTTTGAAGGGTGTTTTGCAAAGCGCTGGTATACAGGTATTTCCAAATCCATCATCAGATGTTGTTAAAATAGCTATTTTAAATGGTGATAATCAAATTATTAGGTGCGACATTTTGACAATAGAAGGACGAAAAGTAAAAGAACAATCTGTTAATGGAAATGAAACGGTTATACAGGTAAAAGATTTGGCCACAGGAGTATATTTGCTGCAAATTGAAACTGCAGAAGGTGCTCATATCCTGCGTTTTGTTAAGCAGTAAAGAATGAAACTGGACATACTGGCGTTTGGCGCCCACCCCGACGATGTGGAAATTTCGTGCTCGGGAACCCTTTTAAAACATATTTCCATGGGTAAGACCGCCGGGGTAGTTGACCTGACCCGCGGCGAACTGGGTACCCGCGGCACACCGGAAGGCAGGCTGGAAGAAGCCGCCGCATCGGCTAAGATATTGGGCCTTTCTGTACGTGAAAACCTGGGCATGCGGGATGGTTTCTTTAAGAATGACGAGGAACACCAGTTGAAGGTGATAGCCATGATCCGTAAATACAGGCCGGATGTAGTGTTTTGTAACTCCCTACACGACCGCCATACTGATCACGGCAGGGCAGGGCAGTTGGTGCAGGACGCCAGCTATCTTTCGGGCCTTAAAATGATTGAAACCCTGGATAACAATAGTTTGCAGGAGCCCTGGCGGCCTAAAATAGTGCTGCGGTACATACAGGACCAATTTATTGTGCCTGATATTGTGGTGGATATAACAGGCTTTATGGAAGGCAAAATAGCTTCTATAAAGGCTTTTAAAACACAGTTTTATGATGAATCGTCCACGGAGCCGCAAACGCCTATTTCAGTGCCTTATTTCTTTGATATGATGTATGGCCGTGCTATGGATATGGGCCGCTATGCAGGTGTGCAGCACGCAGAAGGCTTTAATTGTATGCGCCCGGCAGGGGTGAGGGATGTGACGGAATTGTTTTGATAGTGGCTTTTAGCCTTTAGCTGTTTGCTATTAGGTAAACAAAAGGCCAAAAGCCAACAGCTCAAATAAAATATTTCACCAATCTCTTTAATTCCTGCAAATTCTGCTTATTTTTGCATCCCTGACAATTCAGATGGTCTCATGGCCGAGTGGCTAGGCACGGGTCTGCAAAACCCTTTACGGCGGTTCGAATCCGCCTGAGACCTCCAAATTCTAAAGCAGCTTCACAGCTTTGAAAGTTACTTTTTTAGGCACAGGCACATCCCAGGGAATCCCCGTTATAGCTTGTGAATGTGAAGTTTGCCAGTCGCCCGACAGTAAAGACAAACGCCTTCGCACTTCGGTAATGGTGGAAACACAGGGTCAAACCTTTGTGATTGATACCGGTCCCGATTTCCGACAGCAAATGCTGCGCGAAAACGTTAAAAACCTGGATGCGGTATTATTCACCCACTCGCACAAAGACCATATTGCCGGGCTGGACGATGTGCGGGCGTTCAATTTCAAAAACAAAGCTGCCCTGCCCGTTTATGCCGAGCCTATTGTGCAGGATGCCCTGAGAAGGGAGTACCATTACGTGTTCTCAGATGAAAAGTACCCCGGCATTCCTGAAATTGAGCTGGAAACCATCGGTAATAAGCCCTTTGCTGTAAACGGGGTGGAGATAATCCCTGTCCGGGTATGGCATTACCGCCTGCCGGTGCTGGGTTTCCGCATGGGCGATTTTACCTACATCACCGATGCCAACCGCATTGATGAGGAAGAGAAACAGAAAATAAGAGGCAGCCAGGTACTAGTGCTGAATGCCCTGAGAAGAACCGAACACATATCTCATTTCACCCTGGACCAAGCCGTTGAGCTGGCACAGGATCTGAAAATTCCTCAAACATATCTTATCCACCTTAGCCACCAGATGGGCCGCCACGAAGCAGTGGAAAAGGAACTGCCCAAAGGAATTAGCATAGCCTGGGACGGATTGCAGATTTTTTTTTAGCACAAAAACGACTTTTTCCTATTACTATATGAATGGGTAATAAAAACGAGGCAAAACGGCCGCGGAATCCCATAGGATTTGATACTATTGACCGAACACTGTAGGAGTTCAACTTTTTAAATACACCGTTGGTTTTGTTTGAAAGCAATCCTATCGGAAAAAATTGACAAAAGATGACAAATGCAAAGTTGAAAGTAAAAAAAATGGCCGCACTTGAGTTAACAAGTGCAGCCCTATCAATTGCATTGCTTATGTTCCGTTTCCCAACGGATTGGAAAAGCTGGTACAAAAATACCATTGTGGTAGGTTTCACGCAATAGTTTATTAAAAAAAAATGAAAGAAATGTTCACACAGGGTAAAATCGGTAAGATTTTTAAAATGTATGTGCGTTATGGTAGGGTTAAAACTTGTTGCTACAACTGTTTAAGTTAAAAAAATTAACAAAAAATTGTTTGTATTATAAACTTTAATAACTTTGCATCCGTACCATTTATCCACATAGTGTAGCCATGTTTATTCACCAAAATCTTAAACTCCTTCGCAAACGTAAGGGCCGTACCCAGCAGGAAGTATCCGATGCTATAGGCATCAACCGATCCAGCCTGGCAGGTTATGAAGGCCAGATACAGCCCGATCTGCAGGTGCTGATACGTTTTTCGGAATACTTCAACATTACCATTGATACCATGGTAAAGGTGGATTTATCGTCGCTTTCCGAAAGGCAGCTATCCGAAATTGACCGCGGCATGGATACTTACATACACGGAAACAAGCTGCGGGTGTTGGCCACCACGGTGGATAGCGAGAACCGGGACAATATTGAGGTGGTGAACCTGCGCGCCAAAGCAGGGTACTTTAGCGGCTACGCCGACCCCGATTTTATAAAAGAGCTGCCCATGGCACATTTGCCATTCCTGGACCGTAACAAAAAGTACCGGGTGTTCCAGGTGGATGGCGACAGTATGCTGCCTATTAAAGACAAAAGCTGGATTGTGGGCGAGTATATGGACGACTGGTACAGCATTAAAGATGGACAGTTTTATATACTGCTTACTGAAAACGACGGTATAGTGTTTAAAATAGCCTACAACCATATAAAAGCTGACGGCCAGCTGCTGCTGTGCTCACAGAATTCCCTGTACAAACCCTTTGAGGTGAATATATCCGATGTGAAAGAAGTTTGGAAATATGTAATGGTGATGAATTTTAACGATATTGCAGTCAGTTAGGTAATTGCATGTATTATGATTAAGACTGATTCAATATTACTTGAACACTCACAAGCTAAGGTTGAAATTTATAAAAGGTACTTAGGGAAATATCTTAATATATTGTCTAGGACACCATATGTGACTAAAATTTACCTTTTCGATTTAATGTGTGGTGAAGGAGTTTACAAAGATGGGCAAAAGGGAAGTTGCATAGCAACAATAGATACAATACTTAGTCACTACAAGAATAATAATAATACATGTCCAAATATTGAAATTTGGTTCAACGATAAAGGGCAGTCAACAATTGATGAAGGTAAAACCAAGGTTGAGAGGGTAGAACACTTAATTAAACAGTCAGAAATCTCGATACCATATAATGTTCATATAGAATATTATAATAAGGATTACAACGAAATCATTAAGACCGTTATCGATAAAACTAACCTTCTGAAAAGAGATGAAAGGTGCTTAACATTCATTGATCCATATGGATATAAGGATATTCGACCTGAAGAACTTAAATCACTATCAATAAATGAAAAGACCGAAATTTTTTTGTTTTTACCTATCAATTTGATGTGGAGGTTTGCTACACACTCTCTTTCAGCATCTGATTTTTATGGTGGCGAAGCTTTAAAAAAATTAATTTATGAATTGTTCCCTAATCATAAAACTCTTCGTTTTGAAACTCAAACTGTTTTCATTGAGGAGTTAAAATTAAAATTAAAGCAGTATACATCTTTTAGGTACTGTACTTCTTTTATTATTGAGAGACAAAAAGGGATATTTTATTCATTATTCATTTTCACTAACAATAAAAAAGGGTACGAGAAAATTGTGGAGACAAAGTGGGATTTTGATAAAGAAAATGGAAAGGGGTTTAGACACATTAGTCTTGCCAATCAGCAACAAGGCAGTTTCTTTGGTGGTACTGTCGAAATATCAAATTATTCTCAAATGGTCTATGATTATATATTGTCAAGAAAGAATGTAAGTAATCAAGAACTTTTTGACTTTGGATTGGAAAATGAACACTTACCTTCTCATACCAATGTAGTTTTAAATGCGTTAAAAAAGGAAAGCCGAATATCTGTAGAGGCTTTAGACGGATTACCTGTGAAAGGGAACTATATAGAAGATAAACACGAAAGAAAGGTTAATTTTAAACTAAAATAATGGCAGAATCAAGTATAGAGTGGACAGAGATGACGTGGAACCCCACCACGGGCTGTGATAAAATTTCGGCGGGCTGCAAATATTGCTATGCCGAAGTGATGACCCGCCGCCTACAGGCTATGGGGGTTGATAAGTATGAGAAGGGTTTTGATATAGCTATCCATCCTGATACATTACAAATACCTTATCAGTGGAAAAAGCCTAAAACGGTATTTGTCAATTCTATGAGTGATTTATTTCATGTGAAAGTGCCTTTAGAATATATAAAGGATGTGTTTAAGGTAATGAATGATTGTTCGCAGCATACTTTCCAGGTGCTTACCAAACGTGCGGAAGTGTTATTCAGCTGTCATTCAGAACTAAAATGGACGAATAATATATGGATGGGAGTGTCGGTTGAAGATGAGCGTGTAATGGAGCGAATTGATTTCCTTAGAAATACTGATGCCCGTATAAAATTCTTATCTTTGGAGCCTCTTATCGGGCCTTTGCCCAACCTTGATTTAACAGGAATACATTGGGTAATTGTTGGAGGTGAGTCGGGGTTTAAAGCTCGTCCAATAAAAGAAGAATGGGTGCAGGAAATCAGGAAGCAATGTGAAGAGCAAAGTGTTGCATTCTTCTTTAAACAATGGGGAGGAAAGAATAAGAAGAAAACGGGCAGGCTGCTAAACGGCAGAACGTACGACGAATATCCTGATGTAAGCCGGATTCTGGAACAGGAACTTGTTTACGCTTAATTGAATATATAAAAGTGTACGCCATAGTTGACATAGAAACCACGGGTGGTTTTGCGCAGGGGCACCGCATTACCGAGATTGCCATTGCTGTGTATGATGGCAACGAGGTGGTGGAGTGGTACGAAACCCTGGTAAATCCCGGTATGTTTATACCGCAATACATCACTGCACTTACCGGCATTGATAACGAAATGGTGGAGAACGCCCCCTCGTTTGCAGATATAGCCCCTAAAATATACAGCCTGCTGGAACCCTGCGTGTTTGTAGCGCACAATGTAAACTTTGATTACTCGTTTGTTAAAAATGAACTGGCAGGCGCCGGTATTGAATGGAATGCCAAAAAGCTGTGTACCGTAAGGCTTTCGCGCAAGATATTTCCGGGTTGGGAGTCGTACAACCTGTCCAGCATTTGTACCTCGCTCAACATCGAACAGAAGATAAAACACAGGGCCGGGGCGGATACACTGGCTACGGTGGAGGTTTTCAGGAAACTGCAATCCAATGATACGTTAAATGTTATCAAAGATTCGCTGAAACGCAACGCCAGCGAATTCAGGCTGCCTGCTAATTTAAACCGTGAAGAATTTAATGCAGTGCCTTCAACCGCGGGTGTGTATTTTTTCCACAATGAGAAAAACGAAGTGATTTATGTGGGGAAAGCCAATAACCTTAAAAAACGGGTAGGCCAGCATTTTTCCGGTAAAATCACCCAGGAAACCCGGCAGGGATTTTTGAAAGAGATATACCATATTAGCTATGAAGAGTGCGGAAACGAGCTGGTGGCGCTGCTGCTGGAAGAGCAGGAGATAAAACGGCACTGGCCCAAGTATAACAGGGCATCGAAGAAAATAAAGTTTGCCCTGGGGCTGTTTGATTATACTGACCGCCGCGGACATATACGGCTGGGAATTGATTATATCCGCCGCGGAGCCATGCCGCTGATGCGCTTTGCCACCATGGCCGAAGCCCGGCATTTTTTACTTTCCAAAACCGATGAGTACGCGCTTTGCCCCAAGTTGTGCGCCATTGATACCAGCGAAACGGATACCTGCAATACGGTGCTGTACAAGCATTGCACGGGCAACTGCCGCAACGTGGACGCTGTGGAAACCTACAATGAGAAGGTACAGCGTTTTATCGATGAACTGGGGGACTACAAACCAAGCTATGCATTATTGAGTAAGGGCCGCAAAGACGACGAATACGCCGTTGTATATGTGAACCAGGGGACTTTTAAGGGGTACGGATTTATTGAGAAATCGCTTGCGTTTAATTCACGCGAGGAACTGGAGGACTACATTAAACCCTGCAAGGCTACCATTGATGCGGAGATGATTCTGAACTCCTACCTCCGCCGTAACCCTTATACCAAAATGGTAGTGTTTAATTAGAAACTACAGGGTTGGAAGTTGCAGGGCCCTGCGGGTTAACAACCGGCACGGATACTGGCTTGGGAACCTGTGGGGTTTGCGGAGCCTGTTGGGGAACCGAAATGCTGGCCGAGGGACACAGGTACAACTTCACATCGTCTATAAAATAATATGCCAGGTAACTAATTTCCATATTTTCAGATGCTTCTATAGCTGTTTCACTTACTGGATTTGTGGGTCTTGTGCTACCCTCGGGCTTTTTGGCCGGTTGGATAAACTGTTCTTCAATAGTAGTCTGTTCGTGTTTAAAAAAGTTGCCAATGGTAAGGTACCGGTAGGCTGAGTCGGCAAAAAAGCTGGCCTCAATTCGCAGCCATTCGGTGGTGTTTTTAACCACACGGTCTACATTTACCTGGGGTTTATATAGTACCGGTGCGCAGCCGCCCCTTTCAATAGCCGTTGTGGTAAGCAATGCGCCTATATTATTGGTAGCATAGTAGCTGTTGCCGCCCAGCGCCACCCAAAACTCTATACAGTATAAGTTGCCTGGTACCAGTGAGTCGGTCAGCTCTACACTAAGGTACTCGTGCCATTCCTCAGGCTGGCAGCCACCGTCAGGCGAGTAGTTAATAAAGCCAATCATTACGTTTCCTGAATGGGGAGTCATAGTACCTTCGCCGGTTTCAGGGGCATGGGCCCAGCAATTGGGCTTGGAGTAAGTACTCATAACATCGGTAGACGTTCCGATAGGGGTGAACCAGTTGTTGATATAATCGTTTATATTATCATCGTCTACCAGCCAGCTGCACGGAAACTCATCAGCAGATCGGGATTCAAAGTCCCCGTTAGGGACTAAATTAATTTGTGCAACCGCAAAAAGCGGAACCAACAGCACCACAGTCATAATCGTTTTCATAGCACCACATCATTAATCTTTTCCTTTATATAATTAAAACTCAAAGCATAGGCCAATTATTGTTGGTTTGTGCATAAGATGTTAAGTGTCAAATTACTGCCTCTATTTATCTTGGTGGCATGCAACAACCCGAATGTTTAAAATCTGTGGCTGAATTTCACCAAACCTTCCGCCATCCTATACTTGAAAATCCCCAATTGCCCGAAGCAGCCCGCTGCAACCTTCGGGTTAGCTTAATAGCCGAAGAGCTTGATGAGCTGAAAGAAGCAATTGCTGATAATGATATTGTAGGCATAGCCGATGCCCTGTGCGACATACAATATGTATTGAGCGGGGCCGTGCTGGAGTTTGGGCTTGCCGATAAGTTTAAAGACCTTTTTGACGAAGTGCAGCGCAGCAATATGAGCAAAGCCTGCAAAACGGTGGAGGAAGCCGAAGCCACTATTGAATATTTCCGCCGCGAGAAAGGGGAGGAGTGCCACTACGAGCAGGCCGGCGACTTATATTTAGTATACCGCAGCAGCGACCGCAAGACCATGAAAAGTATCTACTACAGCCCGGCTGATTTGGCCGGGGTGCTGGGGGTGGGTGTGGCGAGTGCCGGATAACGTGCTATTTATATTTTTCCAAATCCATATAGTAATTATTGGGCGCTCCCGGGCATTTGCAGTCCTGTACTACGTTATTTTCAGGGTATACCTGCTTGTACAGAAGAATTCTTTCGTGCAGGGATAGGGAACTAAACGGGCCTTGAGTAAAAATATATCCTGTTGATGCAAGAGGGTCTAAAATAGGTGGGCGCCAGCCTTTCCACAAACAAAGGCGGGTGTGGTATTTAAAGTGTAAGCCCAGCATTTTTTCCAGCATCCACTTGTTAACAGCGCTGCTGTTTTTTATGGTTTGTAATTCTTCAGCCTTGGTGGTAGTATTTATTTTATGTGAGAAATGCGTGTATTTAGCCATCAAAGCAACAAACAAAGTAATTAAAATACAATGAAATATAGCGGTTGACTTATATAATAGGGGATTTTTGTTTGCTTGTAATCTTTTAATTATTATAAATAAGACTATTGCAGGAACAGTAAACATAAATCCCAAATAGAGTATAATTACCGTTAACCCTAAATCTTTTGAAAGCCCATTAAGACTGAAAAGTAATCCGAATAAAACCACCCAAACAAACGCCGTGCTTATCATAAGCGTTATTTTCTGAATTTTTGGATATTTATTCAGAGTTGGATAAATACTGAAACAAACTGCAAATACACTTAGGCAACCGGCAAACCATGCGGATGGAATGCAAAAATTTTGTCCCAGACTATTAATAATAACTATAATGCCTAATAAAGCAATATTTAAAATCACCTGTAACCAAACCGGCCATTTTATTTGAAAAATTCTTTTAAAATTTGCCTTCACGTTTAAATAAACGGACCTTCACTTAAAAAATTATAATGAACCGCCTCGACCGCCTTACCGCCATCCTTATCCAGCTGCAAGCCAAAAAAGTAGTGAAGGCGCAGGACATTGCCGAGCGGTTTGCCATCAGCCTGCGGACGGTGTACCGCGATGTGCGTACGCTGGAAGAAGCCGGGGTGCCCATAATAGGAGAGGCCGGCGTGGGCTACTCGCTGATGGATGGATACAGATTGCCTCCCGTAATGTTTACTACTGAAGAGGCCACCGCCTTTCTCACCGCTGAAAAGTTTATCCAGAAATTTACCGACGCCTCTACGGTGAAAAACTATACCTCGGCCATGTACAAGATACGGTCGGTATTGCGCAGTAGCGAGAAAGACCTGCTGGAAAACATGGATGGATATATTGAAATATTCAGCCATGGCTCACCTTTTCCTGAAACCGGGGACACCGGGGTGTTGTTTCACCTGCTGAAAAATATAACAGAAAAAAAAGCCCTGCAGGTGCATTACACGTCGGTGCAAACCAATGAAACCTCCAAAAGGACCATCGAGCCGCTGGGTATATATTATTCAGCCGGGTACTGGTATACAATTGCCTGGTGCTGCGTGCGGCAGGCCTACCGTAATTTCAGGGTAGACGGTATCACAAGCATTCGCAGCACCGATGCGCCGTATGGCCAAAACCACCCCCGCCTGAAGGAATACCTGGATGAGCTGGCAAAGCAGCAGGAAGTAGAGCCAATTACCATCCGTGTTAAAAAGGAGGTTTCAATACACCTGCGGCAATCGCGCTACCGCTACGGCTTTGTGGAAGAACAACCCGACGGCCACTGGGTGGTAATGACCTTTATTTCACAACCCGATGTACTTGCCCGCTATTACAGCATGTTTGCCGACCATGCGGAGATTGTTTCACCTTCAGCATTTCATTTGGCTGTAAAAGAGCACTTTAACAAAATATCCGAAAAATTTTCGGTTTGACGTTTTTACTGCTGACATACAGTTGTCACTACCCGGTAGTTGGTTTGTATCAATAAAAATTATCACTATGATACAAATAGCAGAAACCCTTACCGAAACCGGCTTCACCGCCCTTGTAAAAGATTACACCGTTTATAACCAGTGGGCCAACACCACCCTTGTACGTTGGCTGCGCACCAAGCCGCTGGATGTGCTGGAAAAAGAAATACCCTCCAGCTTTCCCGGCATTAAAAACACCATTGTGCATATATGGGATGTGGAGCGCGGCTGGCTG
>DASPJH010000211.1:0-2113 GCA_035628715.1 Bacteroidia bacterium | reverse complement strand
AAAATCGTGCTGATGGGTTTCCTGGGCCCCGACCTGAAAACCAAAGTGCTGGAAGATAATTATTTCACACCCATGAACTATAAATACAGCGGCAAATCCTTTCCGGATATGTATGGGGTGATAATTCATGCAAATATCATTAGCTCAATACTGGAGGCTAAGTATATTAACAAAGTGCCGCAGTGGTTGTCAATACTTATAGCTTATATTATCTGCTGGGTGCACGTATACTTTTTCATAAAATCCTACATAAAGCACCATAAATTCTTTCATTTGGTAACCAAAATTGTGCAGTTGCTCATGTTTGCCGTTATGGTATACGGTTCATTTGTAATGCTTTCGCAATTCAGCCTGATGATAAGCATGGCCCCCATCCTTGGTGCTATTGCCCTCTCGGTGGATGTGTTGTATTTTTACGACGGTTTTGCCGTGTGGGCCAAAGAAAAATTCGGGTATAAAACAGTTTTTGGGCATCATTGATAGTCTGAGTCGGAATTTTTGAAAACTAATTCAGTGAATTCTTTAATCCTCGAAATTCTGATTCAAACAGCATTTACCTTTTATCCTCAAAACATATAAACCATATATGAAAAAGCTTCTAACCTGCTTTATTATTCTTTGTTTAGCCGTGTCAGCAATAGCTGCTGACGGGGATAACGAATTTGTGGCCTTTTCGCTGAAAGGAAAGGTTCAGTATAAAGACAAGGGCGCCGACAAAGCGTGGAAAGATGTTTCTGCCAAAACGCAGTTTTTTAAAGGCAATGTTATAAAGCTGGAGAAAGATGCCGAGCTGGTATTGGTGCACAGGCTGCACAAAACCGTAAAACTTGCCAAAGCGGGTGAACACAAGGTGGACGCATTATCTAAAGATACGGAAAAGAAACCGGCAGATGAAAACGCCACGTACTGGCAATACATCTGGAAAGAATTTAACAAGCAAAGCAAAGACGCCGAAAGCTATCACAGGGATTACATGCAAACCAAAGGCGGCGTGGACAGGGGAGATGGCTGCGTAAAACCCATTATGATGACCCCTGTATACGATGAAAAGCTATTTGCCGACAGCATCACCTTTACCTGGGAAAAAGATGCATCAGGCGCTACCGTGTACACCGTAGTGTTTTTTAAAGACGAATTTGAAGACCTGAGGCTTTTAGAGCTGGATGTTACCGGTCAAAGCCTTACCATATCCACCAAAACGTTTTGGTTTAAGCCCGGTGCAAATTACTACTGGGTGGCCTATCCTAAAGGAAAACCCAACTGTGCCCGGTTTCCCTTCACTATAGTGAAAATGGACGACGCGCAGGCATTTATTAAAAAAATAGACGACGAGTATAATGCTTCAAAGCAAACCCCGGCGGATGCAGTTAATGCCGCCCGTAAATTGGAAGAAGCCGGATATATGCAGGAAGCAGGCATCTACTTTTACCAGGCGGTAGTATTATCAGAGCTGGCGGTAGAATACAAACTGCTCTACGGCGCCTGGCTGGCCCGCGCAGGCAGGCTGGAAGAAGCGCAGAAGTGGTGGGTGTGATTAATTAGTCAATTGGTTAGTATGCTAATGTGCTAATTGAGCAGCGTTGAGAACTGGTAGGAGAGCTGGCATTCCCCCTTGTGCGGCGGGATTGTGTGCGAGAGAAGGGGGCAGGGGGATGATTAAAACCCTCATCCCCGTGTGTAAGCTTTCGTACCACACTGGCACGTTGCCCTTCTCCACATGAAGAAGGGATTAACTTGCAGTGGCTGAAGTTTTGGAAAATACCGGGATAAGGGAAAAAGGCCGTCATTCCCACTTCAGGCGGGAATCCGGCCCTTATAAATAGTTAATAATCAATAATAAAATTGATAATGAAAAAACTCATAGGCTTACTAATGGCCACAAGCCTCTTTACCACCCTCACCGCCCAGGTAGAGCTGATAAAACAGCAACCGCAGGCGCTGAACGGCAAGGGAAAAATATATGCCCTGATAGTGGGCATTTCGGATTACGATAATATCCGGGACCTCACTTTTGCCCACCGCGATGCGGAGGATTTTTACCATTTCCTGGTGCACGAGTCGGGCTTGCAGGTGGATAGTAACAACATCCGGAAGCTTACCAACAAACAGGCTA
>DASPJH010000210.1:0-12622 GCA_035628715.1 Bacteroidia bacterium | reverse complement strand
GCCTCATCACTAAGCAGCAGCTGGCCTTTAAGGCGCGCACTCAGCCGGGTAATAGATTCCGGTATATTAACATCAAACAGAACATTGGTGCTGTCAAACGCCAGGGTAACTGATGAGTTTCTTAGATAGGAGCTGTCTCCTACAATAAAATCCCTCAAGGATAATTCAAGACGCTGCACACCGTTTTCAACCGGCAGGGTTTTAAGTAATATTCCCGTAAAATGCAGGTTCTGATAGGTAAATGAGTTAGCTGATAAATTCAGTGAAATTTCCCGCTTTTCAGTATTAATGCTACCGGAGGCTTCAAACGGGTCTACTGAAATTTCATCCATCAGCAGGTTGGTTATAACGTACGGTTTTTTAAAATTAATGTTGAAGTTAAAATCTTCCCTAACCTGTACTACTGAGTCTGCTTTGACAATTTTTGGCAACAAAGTGGCTGCATAATTGTATAAAGCCCCTGAAAGCTTGCTGAAATTATAATGGCCGGTTATGCTGGCCGACACTATATCGCTATTCAACCTGATAAACCGCTCGTTCCCGGCATAGCCTGCTTCCAGCGAAGCAGTATCCAGTTTCACCAGCCTTGCATTACGGGCGTATACCACCCTTCCAAGACTTATATCGCCGTTAAGGTTATCAAGTTTATTGCCAGTGAAATTAATATACATCCTGCCTGATACTGCCGCCGGTACCGTATCAAAGCCCAGCGCCAGCAAGTTAGCCTTACGCACGTGCGCTACAAAATTCATGGCAGGTGTATCGGTGGTTAAATCCACCCCTCCGTCAAAATCCAGGTCAAGGTTTTCATCCCTTATTTTTAAATAGCCATTAAACTCCTTCCCTGCAAAAAAACCGTCAACATCAATATTTTTATAGGTGTAGTTATTTAAATAAATGGCATTTATTTTTCCTTTCACCTCAGCGTCCAGTGTTTCCTCTGTCAGTCCCTTTCCTTTTACATTAGCATCCAGGGTTATTTTGCCCAGTGTTGGGTCGGCTCCGGTAAATCTGCCTAAATCAAAACCGTCAGTTTTTAATACGCCTGAATAAGTAGCATATTGATTTCCTTTTGAGAAATCCATTTTTATATCCGAATAAATTTTGCCAAGCTCGGTGGTAAAGTTGCCGTAGGCTACAAAAGCTTTGGGAAACCCGGTGAATTTTCCTTTAAAATCTATTCTGCCCAGTTTTTTAACTTCTTCAGGTAAATTGTCAATGCCAAAAAGTGCTTCAACATCTTTATCGTAAGTATGTATTTTTTCAAACTTTACGTCGATATAAGATGCGTCAAAATCAGGCAACCCTTTAATGGTGAAGTCTCCCGCCAGGTAGCTTTCATCACCGGCCTCAACAGACATTTCCCTGCCTTTCAGGTTGTCAATCGTCCCTCGGATATTGCCTGTCAGCCGGGCTACCTGGTGCAGGTCGTCCATGCCGGGCCCCCAAAAGGCCACATCATCCATGCTTATTTCGCTTTTGGTAATTTTTGCATCAAAAGCCACAGTTGATATAAACTCATTCAGGTCGTCCCAACTGGTATAGTTCATTTTCAGCTCATTTCCCAGCCGGCTTTTTTCCGTTTCAATAAGCAGGTTGTAAAACTCAAGGCCCCCGCTGTAAATGCGGCTGTCGGCCGTAAAATTTTTAATGTGGAACCCATGCTTCTCAATGGTAGAAAAATTCTCACTGGTAAAGGATAGTGAATCATCCACCAACGAAAACCGTTCAAATGTTGCATTAATGTGGTTGAACCTGAAATCTGACGGGTTGAATTTATTGGCCGGCAGGGTGTCGGCCCCGGGGTTATGCATGGCAAAAGATGAGTTTTGCAGCTTAAGGTTACGTATCCGCAGGTTAAATGGCGGGCCTTTGGTAGTGTGAGTTGTATCTTTTTTATCAAAATAGTCAAAAAAGAACTGGTAATTCCATTCCCCGGTGTCGGAATATTTTGCAAAATTTATTGTGGCGCCATCAAGCGTGGCTGTCCGTACTCTTATTTTTTGTTCTTTATCGTCAAAATTAAAATACAGCCGGTCAAGATTTACAGTAAACTCATTGATATGAAACAAGGTATCTTTTTGTCGGTCTTCAATATAAATACTGTCTATTGAAAGCAAGGTCAAGCCCTGCAACCTGAAACTGCCAACAGTGACTTTGGTGTTTAATTCTTTGGATAAATAACTGGTAGTGGTATCAATAGCCCATCGCTGGAAGGTTTCGCTGCGCACTATAACAAGCAGAAGCAATGCCCCGGTAAATAACCAAAGCAGCATCCACAACAGTATTTTGAATATTTTTGTCAGCAAATTTTGCAAAAATACTAAAGTGCAGTCAAACGATATTTATATTCTGGCTATTGAATCATCCTGTGATGAAACGGCTGCCGCAGTTATTAAAAATGGCAATATTCTTGCCAACATTATTGCCGGTCAGCAGGTTCACGAGCAGTACGGCGGGGTGGTACCCGAGCTGGCCAGCCGCGCTCACCAGCAAAATATAGTGCCCGTGGTGGATGTGGCACTTAAACAGGCCGGCGTATCTAAAGAGCAGCTTTCGGCCATTGCATTTACCCGCGGGCCGGGATTGATGGGCAGCCTGCTGGTAGGAGTTACCTTTGCCAAAAGCCTGGCATTAGCGCTTAGTATTCCGCTTATTGAGGTAAACCACATGGAAGCCCATGTGCTGGCCCATTTTATTGAGGAACCCCGGCCACAATACCCGTTTTTATGCCTCACCGTTTCAGGTGGGCATACACAAATAATAAAAGTTATTAGCCCCTTTAAAATGGAACTGCTGGGCGAAACCCGCGACGATGCAGCGGGGGAGGCTTTTGATAAAGCCGCTAAAATACTGGGACTTCCGTATCCCGGCGGGCCGCTGATAGATAAATATGCCAAACAAGGCAACCCGCAGCGGTTTAAGTTTCCTGCAGGGCAAATGCCGGGACTGGATTTCAGTTTCAGCGGCTTTAAAACTTCAGTGCTATATTTTGTAAGGGATAATGTGGCTGAAAACCCTGGGTTTATTGAGGACAATATAGCAGATATATGCGCATCCGTGCAGTATACTATTGTAAATTATCTGCTGAAAAAATTAACTGAAGCAACTGTTCAAACCGGTATAAAAGAAGTCGCTATAGCCGGTGGTGTAAGCGCCAACAGCGGACTGCGGAACGCCCTTGAGACAACCGGGAAAGCCAACGGCTGGAATACCTATGTTCCTAAATTTGAGTATTGTACCGATAATGCTGCTATGATAGCTATGGCCGGGCATTATAAATTTTTGGAAGGTGAATTTGTGGGGCAGGAAGTGACGCCGTATGCAAAGGGGTAATTTAACCTGCATCAGGCGGTAGAATAACCGTAATTTTGAACCATGAAATATTACCTGGTAGCCGGTGAGGCCTCTGGCGATTTGCACGGGGCTAATTTGATGAGGGAGTTGAAGAAGCTGGATCCACAGGCGGAATTCAGATTCTGGGGGGGTGATTTAATGCAGGCACAGGGGGGGGAGATGGTAAGCCACTATAAAGAACGGGCCTACATGGGCTTTCTGGAGGTAGTGAAACATTTAGGAACCATACTGGGCTTTATTAAACAATGCAAGCAGGATATATTTGATTGGAAACCCGATGTTTTAATTTTAATTGACTATCCCGGCTTTAACCTGCGCATTGCTGAGTTTGCCAAACAGCACGGCATACCGGTGCATTATTACATTTCTCCGCAAATATGGGCCTGGAAAGAAAACAGGGTGAAACAAATCAAACGGTTTGTGGATGAAATGTACGTGATATTGCCCTTTGAAGAAAGTTTTTATAACAAATGGGAATATAAAGTACATTTTGTGGGCCACCCGTTGCTGGATGCACTGAAGGATTTTAAACCTGAACCCCATTTTAAGTTGCACCACGGGTTGGACCACCGCCCGGTGATAGCCCTGCTACCCGGCAGCCGCAAGCAGGAGCTTACCAAAATGCTGGGCGAAATGCTGAAGGTAATACCCTATTTTCCAAAGCACCAGTTTGTAATTGCCGGAGCACCATCACAGCCGGTGGAGTTTTATGAGAGTTTAATTCCGCAGGAAATTAAAAACTCTGTCAAAATAATTTCCAATAAAACGTATGATTTATTAAGCATTGCGGAAGCCGCTTTGGTAACCTCAGGCACGGCTACGCTGGAAACAGCCCTGTTTGAAGTGCCCGAAGTGGTATGTTACAAAGGCAGCCAGGTAAGCTACCTGATAGCCAAACAACTGGTGAAGAATATTAAATATATTTCGCTTGTAAACCTGGTTATGGACCGTGAACTGGTGCGAGAGCTGATACAGAGCGACATGACCGCCGCCAACCTTAAAACAGAACTGGCCGCTATTATTGAAGGTGGAAGTAAACGCCCGGCTATTTTACAAGGCTACAAAGAGCTGAAAGACAAGTTGGGTAATGAGGGGGCATCAGCGAAGACAGCGGGGCTGATATACGGTTCAATAAAGGTAACAGGAGTAGAAAGGTAACAGGAGTAGAAAGGTAATGGCTTTTTTTTTGCAGATATTACAGCCCTTTTAGCTGTTCCAGTGCCTGTTACGCTGTTGTGTTACCGGGGTTGCGTTTTAATAACCGCTGTAATAATTGCCGCGATTTATTATATTCTTTCAGGTAATTATACAAGCCCGCTTTATTTAACAGGGCCGATTCGTAATCGGGGTCAAGCGCAAGAGCTTTGTCATAATATTCACCGGCTTTAGTAATGTCCCCCTCCAGGAAATATACATAACCTAAATTGGTAAGGCTTTGAGGATGTTTGGGATAGTCTTTTTCAATTTCTGCAAGAATTTGTTTTGCTTCCTGGCGCTTGCCTATTTCAATTTTAACTGTACCCAGTTTGGCTTTAAATTCAATATTTCCTGTGGATTTATTTACCGCTTCGGTAAAATATTGTTCGGCCTGTGGCAGGTTCCGGCTATAATAATAGGCCTCACCAATGCGGTAAGCCGTCCATGCATCCCGGTTGTCGGCTTTTTCTACAAATGTTAAAAGGCTGGGAAAATCATTTTTCAAAAATGCCCAGTGAATAAAGTCTTTGGCTGGGGCATCCGCTTTAGTTAAATAAATCCTTGCCGAATCCAGCAACGATAAGTTTCCGGGTTCAAATTTTTCAAAGTAATTCAAATATGCACGGCCTTTGGTAAGGTTATCAGAATTGGGATTATTTACTGAGTATATACCAATAAATTTTTTTATTCCTTCATTTTGTGTGCTTTGCTCCACTTCTTTTTTGGCATTTTTACGAATATAATGATCGTGCACGGTTACGTGTGGTATATCAATTGTGCCCGATTTGGGCATGTGGCAATTGCTGCAATCGTCGTTAACCTTTTGGCGTATGCTTAAATCTTCGGTGCAACCTTTTTGAGTATGGCAATTAATGCAGGCATTGTTAAACACCTGTTTGCCGGTTACTGTGACGGACACATGCGGGTTATGGCAGGTAAGGCAAGTAAGTTGGAGATTTTTGCCGTTTTCATCACCCAATGCATTTTTATTGCTTTGGATAAAACAAGGGCTCATTTGCAGCCTTTCTGCGTGCGAGGCCATAATAAAAGCATTGTCTTTGCCTTCATACCGTGGCATGAATATTTCAAAATAATCACTTAGCACCATTCCGGGCCTGAAGTCGGTAAAATTCTTTCCCTCTTTTAATACTGCATTTCCCTGCAAATGGCAGCGCTGGCAAACATCTATCTGGCGTTCCCAGGACAGCTTGCCGGGATTCACTATGGTGTAATCAATTTCAGTTGCGGTATCCACCAGTTTACCGGCCAGCTTTTCTTTAACGTGTACTTCACCGGGGCCGTGGCAACGCTCACAGTCAATTCCATTGGGTATTAATGTAAACCGGTTCTCAGAGCCTTCAACAAAACCGGGCAAACCGTTGTGGCAGCTCATGCACTCCAGTCCTATAATTCTTGAAAAACGTGTGTTGTGCCCATTTTCAAAGCCAGGTGGCAAGTCCCATTTGCCTTCCTGTGCATACCAGGTAAGTGGAGCCTGATTTAAATAACCGTTGGTTTCAATAATATGTGAATTGGTATGCTGCCCCGAGCCCACAATATAATTAATTTGTTCTTCGCGCTTGTATGTAGTATCCCGGCCTTCCAGTCGGTATTCCTTTATAAAAAAATTATCTCCCGCCCAATACGGTTGGTAATAAAAATCCCTGTATTTATCATACACTGGGCCATGGTTAAAACTGGCCGCACTTTTTTTACGCGATGCCTTGTCAAACGACATGCCCATACCTGTATGTATAAATGTACTGTGCTTATCAGCGTGGCAAGCCCGGCAGGTAGTCATTCCCACATACTTAACAGTATCGTGATGGTTGAGATAAAGCAGCTTCTGATTTTTAGCGGTGGGTTCTTTAGTTTGTTTGCAGCAAATACAACAAACCGTTATAAACAGTACAGCGGCTGTCAGTAATAAGAGTATTTGCGGACGACGGGGCATAGTAGTCTTTGAGCGTGTCGCAATTTACAATCTATTTCCTTTGTTCAGCATTCACCAAATATGTGAAAACCGCTGGTTTAGCGGCAAAACAAAAACCCAGCGCCTGTGCTATGCCTGTATAGGGCAACAAAGGCGCCGGATGTCAATTAGGTTGGCACAGGATCAGTTACCTGTGCTTGTTTTTCAGAGGTTCAAGCAATACGCCAGCCTTTACATAGGGCTGGGCATATCCACCATATCATATACCCGGCGTTTCCAGCCCTTTTCAAAGCGTTTTTGTGAAGCATCGCGGGCGATAATGGCATCCAGAAATGCCAGTCGGTCGTTCACCAGCTTCATTAATAATTCCTGCTGGTTAGGATAATTGTTAATTGCCCCCAACGTGCCCGGGCCAATTTTGCCGTCGTCAGCAACACCGAGTACCCGCTGCACACGTTTAGTAGCTGTTACCGGTCCGCTGCCCCAGCCAAAATCCACAATGTTTTGTGCTATCAGCTGGTGGCCAATCTGGTCGCCTTTCACAAAATCCCAGTAATTTTTCTTGCAGATAGCTGCAATTTGCTCTTTGGTAGCCATGCGCAGGTCAATGTCGTCAATTACACCGTCGTGGTTGTTGTCCCACCCCTGTGCTTTCCAGGTAGTAAGGGTTACTCCCATGTTGGTTTTGCCGCCTTTGTCGCTGGGGTCGTCGGCCCAGCCGCCTTCCCATTTCAGCACTTTTTCAAAATAAGGATTAAAGATTGCCATTTCAGATAGATTGTTAGGTTAATAATTGGAACTTAGTAAAAATGTTTCTGTCTTTTTTCCAAAACTAAAACATCCCGTTAAAATTTTTCTGTTTAAACAGTTATTTTTGTTGGCACACACTGGAAACCTAACAACATTTTAATTTTTTTAAGATGGCAGCTATATGCAGCCTTTATTTAAACTGTAGTATGAAATATAAGTACGTTTTTATTGCCGCGCAGGTATTTTGGCTGCTGGCTATTGTTACCGGTGTGGTTACTGTAATGAACAACAAAGAAGACTGGCCGCTGCTAATGTGGATCTTTGGAGGCATTTCACTGGTTCTTACCGTTGCCGGTATACTGTTGAGGCTTTCTGCGAGAAAGAAAAACCCCAGGACTCCATCTGCCTGAAAATAAAAAAGCCTGTAAGCATCCCTGCTTGACAGGCCGTGTGGAAATTTAAACTACCCTATTCCACTATTGTTTTGCCAATGAATTTTTTAAATTTTTTGTGAGCAACGCCCGCCTGTTGGTTAGGTCAGCGGCATCACTCTTCCTAATTTATCAGACTTCTATACTACCTTAAACGTTGCATGCAAAACAAAGGTTGGAAAACTTTATACCCGTTTCCAATCATACTATTCCATAAAAAAGAAAAGGGCATCCCGCCGAAGCATGGACGCCCTATCTTCTAAATGTAGTAGTTATTTTGATAGGACTAACTTTTTTGTGCCGGCGTTGGAAGCATTTGTTATTTGTACAAAGTAAATTCCTGCCGCTTCGCCGGTTAAATCTGCGGTAATTTTACCGTTCGTGATATCTTTTTCAGTATAGGTTTTAATAGTTTGCCCCGTTATGGTGGTTATTTTTATGGTTACAGGCTCTTGATTCCGGTTCAGTGTAATGTCAAAGTTGCCAGTTGACGGATTAGGGTAAAGGTCAAAATAACCTCCCGTATCTTCTGCAATTCCCATTGTTTGCGAAGTTACGGTAACAGTGGCACAGCAGGGCTTCGATACATTTCCTTCGCCGTCTGTAGCCTGGTAGCAAACCTGGTAAATACCGGGCAATGAAGGATCCACATTGTTGCTTATCACCTCAAGCGTACATCCGGAAGGAGTGAAATAATTGTCAGAAACCAATACGTTGGCCATTGGGTCAAAAGTAGTATTCACGCCGATAGTAACAGGGTTACACGATACATGCGGCTTCACTCTGTCAACCACTTTAATGGTGCGCTCGTAAGTACATGTATTGCCTGAACCGTCTATACCTTTATAGTTGATTACATAGGTTCCCAGTTTGCTGATATCAAAGCTGCCGTTACGGGCTACCGAAACCGAAGGATAGTAATTATCAGTAGCGGTTACCGAAGGTTCAACGAAGTTCAGGTCGTAAACATCGACAAGGAGAGATTCTGTTCCGGGTACAGATTGAAGCATACACTCAACATTATCCACAACAGTTACTGTTCTTATTACGGTGGTTTGATTACTACCACCCCCGGTTTGTGAAGCAATCACAGCGCCAGGGGTAACTATGTAACTAAGGTTATAAGTACCGAGGATATTTACATCAATAGCGCCAGTGATAAGCTGCATCGAAGCGCTTATTACATTGCCATTGGCATCTTTGGCTGTTACGCCCGGTTCGGTATAGGGTGTTCTTACCTGGTGTTGTATATGGCTTCCGCCGTTCAAGGTTACGGTAATCTGGCCTCCAACACTGACAGGCAGTAATACTGTTATAAAAAACAGGAAGAAAGCGATTGAGTTAGTCAGTAGTTTCATAATAGTAGGTTTTAAAACTAATTCTGAAACAAAGTTGCGTATAGTTACCGGGGATAAGAAATATTTCCTGTAAGCTTTCTGCAATAAAAATATGATGGAATTATGACAATTAATTAACTAATTATCAATTCGTTATACTCCTGAAATGAACTCTTAATTCTGTTGCTGGTAATCAATTACATCCTGCGGGATGTCCTTGAAGTTATCGCCTCGCAATTTTCGGAAACGCTTGCGTGATTCTACGGTATATAAGCTGCCGGGATAGTCGGTCAGTATCTTTTCGTACAGTTCCTTAGCCTTGTCTTTATTTCCTAACTGTCGTTCATACAGTTCGGCCAGTTCATAAATGGCGTTATCAGCTAAAATATCATACTGAAATCCGGTATATACTTGCGCATAGTATTCAGCGGCCTCGTTAAACAGGCGTTTTTTCCTGTAAATACGGGCTTTGGTGAGCAACATTTCATCATTGAGTGAATGCGTGGGAAAACGCAGCTTTATAGAATCCAGTAGCAGCAATGCAGCATCAGGGGCATTGCGCAGCAGCTCCATATCCGCGCGGGCATACAGCATTAATGCACTATCATCGCCGTCTTCAAAGCCGAAATTGTCCTGTATCAGCATGCTCAGCTCTATAGCATTATTGGATATAAGCTGGCTGGTAGCAGATTTCAGCACATCCAGCTGCGCTTGCGACCAATCAAACTCCCCCTTATAAAAAGATAACCGTGCGTTACGGAATTTCGCTTCCTGCCCCAGCGGTTCATCTTTAAAGTTTTCATCCTTGTCCACCTGGCCGTATAGCAACTGGGCTTCCCATATATCACCGCTCACCAGGTAGGCATCGCCCAGTTCCAGCTTGCATTCGGCTGTAAACGAGCGGTTCATCCTGGGCATGTCCACCAGCTTTTCCAGCAGGCTTATGGCTTCCTGCGGTTTATTCATATAAAAATTATACAGCGATGCCAGTTGGCGCATAGCCGGGGCCGACATATAGTTTTCCCCTACTTCGGCAATAAAGTCTTTATAATTCTTTTCGGTTTCCTGTAAAAAGGCCGGATCATAGTTACCGTATTGGGTGATTTTTTTGTAGCTCACATCCAGCAGGCCGTTTTTAGCTTCGTAGTAAAATAAACCGTCTTGGCCTAAGCCGATAACGTATTTGTAGCACTCAACTGCAACATCAGGGTCGTCATTGGTCATGGCTATTTCAGCTAGTTCAATCAGCCTGCGGCCACCTTCTTTTTTGCGTTTATCAATAGCCCTGAACTGTAAAAAGGCACCGTAAAAATCTTTTTGCTGCACCAATTGCCACAACAGCAATTCATTATATACATAGTTGTCAGGCGAGCTTTGCACCCGGGCCATAACTTCCTTTTTGAGCAGTTTCCAGTCTTCATCGGTAGTAAGCCGATCTAAAAAGTTGTTTTGTATGGTGGGTAGGTCTTCGGGAAAACGGTTTACATAATTCAGGTATTCTGTAATCATTCCGGATTTATTACCGGTTTTATCATATAAAGCACCCAATTCCAGAGACATTATAAAATCGTCACTAAACAGTTTACGGCCTTTTTCAATAGACTGAATGGCATAACTGTATAAATCGCGTTTTATAAATGCGTTGGTAAGGTTTAATACCTGGTCCTGGTTGTTTTTCAGGTCTTTGATGCAATCCTTATACTCTTTCTCCGCATCTTTTACCTCGCCTTGTTTGTCATAAACATAACCCAAATCCACTTTATAGTTTTGGTTGTCAGAAAACCTTTTCTTTTGGCGCTTCACCATTTTCTCGGCCTTATCATACTCTTTCAGTTTGAAATAGCAGGTGAGCAGGTTATCGTAATAATAAAACGATTGGGAGTTGTTATCCAGCAGGTTTTCATACAGCACAGCAGCTTTATCGTATTCTCCGTTAGAGAAATACTGGGCAGCCAGCGCCTCATCGGTGCTTTGTGCAAAAGCGGGCAGCACTATGGCTGTTAACAGAACCAGTAATATTTTTTTCAGCAACATGTAGTGTTGTATACCATTAAGTAACGCAAAGTAAATGTTTTTAGCATGGTCTGTTGCTTTTGGCTATTAGCTTTTAGCTAAAGACGAAAGACTAATAGCCAAAAAGCTAACCGCTAAATATACTATTTTTGCGGGCTAAAATCGTGCCCGATTGAGTGCCATTAGAAAACTTGCCAGCGAAACAGCCATATATGGAATACCCACAATAATAGGGCGTTTGGTAAATTTTCTGCTGGTTCCTTTATATACCGGCCTGTTTAGCCCTTCTGAGTATGGTGTGGTAAATAACCTGTATGCATACGCCGGATTTTTTAGCGTACTGCTTACTTATGGAATGGAAACTACGTTGTTTCGCTTCGCGAACGAAGATCCTGAAAATGATAAGGTATACGGCACAGCTTACAATTCTGTAATTATTACAACCCTGTTTTTCCTGTTTGTTTCCATTGTTTTCAAACAGCCTATTGCCGAATGGATGGAAGTAGAGGAATACCCTCAATACTTTATATGGTTTGCCGTATTAACCGGTTTCGATGCATTGGTTGCTATTCCCTTTGTGAAACTGCGCCAGCATGGTAAGGCTAAAAAGTTTGCGCTCATCCGCAGCATTAATATTTTTACCAATATCGGACTGAACCTGTTTTTTCTCAAGGCTTGCCCATACCTGCTGAATGAGCTGGGCTGGGACTGGATCAGTTATATCTACAATCCATCCATCGGCATCGGGTATATTTTTATTGCCAACCTGGTGGCCAGCCTTATTACCTGGCCGTTGGTATACCCTGAAAACATACAGTTTAATTATGGCTTTGACCCGCAACTATGGCGGAGGATGATAGTATATGCAATGCCTTTATTGCTGGTAGGCCTGGCAGGAATGGTAAACGAGCTGCTGGACAGGATTTTGCTGGCTAAACTGTTACCTGAAGATAGTGCTGACCGGGAACTGGGTATTTACAGTGCCTGCTATAAGCTGAGCCTGCTGATAAGTATATTTATACAGGCCTACCGCATGGCTGCAGAGCCCTTTTTATTTGCCCGGGCAAAAGGCGAGGGCGCACAGGCCACCTATGCCAAACTGATGGATTATTTTGTTATTGTGTGCGGGTTTATCTTCCTGTTTGTCAGCTTTAATCTACAGTTTTTTGCTGATTTGTTTCTGAGAGACAAGGAGTATCATGAAGGATTAGAAGTAGTGCCCATCTTGTTGCTGGCCAATTTGTTTTTGGGAATGTACTACAACTTCACCATCTGGTACAAACTGACTGATAAAACCGGAAGGGGTTCCCTTATCTCCGTATCAGCAGCAGTGATAACTATTGCTCTTAACTTAATTACTATTCCGTTTCTTAGTTACCTGGGTTCTGCTATTACAACGCTGGCAGCTTATTTTTATATGGCTGTGGCTTGTTACCTGCTGGGCAAAAAGTACTACCCTATTCCTTACAACCTCAATAAAATATACGCTTACATTTTGCTGATGGCTGTTTTGTTCTTCATCCAACTGATAATTAAAAACACTACCGGCGGAGAAAACTGGCTTGTAGGGTTGTTGTTAATGAGTGTTTACGGCTTGCTGGTAC
>DASPJH010000209.1:0-4298 GCA_035628715.1 Bacteroidia bacterium | reverse complement strand
CCGTATTTGTTAAGGTAAGAATAGATGGCATTTCGGGTTTCCTGCCCGCCTTCCAGCTTTAGCAGTTCATCCAAAAAGTTATCATCAGTTACATGCTGCAAATACTCAATCACCTTTGGATAAGGGCGAATTACATCTGCTACACCCATCAGCTCCAAACCCATTTCTGAAGTAATATTGTTGGCTACGGACTGGGAAAGCTTATCAGCTGCATTTTTCTCGCCTAACCACTCCATCAATTTTTCATTAAGCCAGGTTGAGGCATCCATAGCAGCTATAATCATAGTGTGACTTTGCGGGTCGAACAAAATCTTTTTTAAATGCTGGATATCTTCCAATATGAAATCAAATACTTCTGTTCCAGATTTGATTTGAATGGCTTGTCTTAAGTCTGCCAGGGATTTTTGTATATCTTTGATCAATTCTGGAACAACAGCGGGGCTGTTTTCACCGGACGCTTGATTGGCAGGTGGTATACCTGTATTAGTTTTACCTGAACCGGGAACCTGATCACCACCCTCTGCTAACTTTATAAAGCCTTCGCGCTCAACAATGTTCAGTAATGCATCTTTCATGAGCGGATCATGCTGTGTCATGGAGTTTAATAGGTTGGTTCTGCTGGCAGGCGAAGCCAGCATGGGTGTGACATCCACAAACAGCCTACCACCGGCTGTTCGCATAGGTGCACGGGTGGTTAACAGGAAAAATGATAACCCAAGTGGCTTTATAGCATCGGTCATCATTTGCTGATGGCCCACAGATATGTAGACATGATTTTCCTGGTCATTCGCCAGGGGAATGGGATACAACGTAGTGATGGGCCTGCTTTGCACAATGTAAAAGGTATCATCCGCCAGGCACCATTCGATATCCTGCGGGTTGCCAAAATGCTTTTCTATCTTTCTGCCTATGTACTCCAGCCGTAAAATCTGTTCGTCCGTCAGGGTTTGCTTATTTTGGAGTCCAGGCTCAATTTCCCATTGCTTAGTACCTCCATCTTTCAAGGCATAAATCGCCAGGTTTTTGGCTGGTATCCTCTTATTGGTAATCCGGCCTTCAATAACTTTGTAATTATCTGTATTCACAATGCCGGATACCAATGCTTCACCAAGCCCGAAACTTGCGTCGATAGACAATATTTTTCTATTACCGGTAACCGGATCTGCTGTAAACATAATCCCTGCCGCCCGCGGAAATACCATTTTCTGAATTACTACAGAAAGGTGAACTTTACGGTGATCAAAACCGTTTTGAAGGCGGTAGGTTACTGCTCTGTCGGTAAACAGTGATGCCCAACATTTGCTGATATGTTTTAGGATAGCTTCCTTTCCTGTAACATTTAAATACGTGTCGTGTTGTCCCGCAAACGATGCCGTTGGAAGGTCTTCAGCTGTAGCGCTTGACCGCACGGCATAGGTATTTTTTTCGCCCAGCTTGATAAGATAGCGAGCAATTTCGTCCTCTATATCCTCTGGAATAGATATATTTTCAATAATTGTGCGGATTTTTTCACTGATAGGGGGCAGGTCTTCAGCATCCAGCCGTGTTAATTCGGCCAGCAGGTTGTCAAGCTCAGGATTATTTCCTGTTATTTTTCTATATGCTTCGGTGGTAATGCAAAAGCCTTCTGGTACCTGTACACCGTCAATCCCAAATAATTCACCCAAGCTGGCTCCTTTACCCCCTATCAGCGCAAGCATTGTTTTATCAATTTCCCGGAAATCCAGTATGTAATTCGTTTTCATTTTAAAATTACTTTTCATTTAGTGTATTGGTTGTTTCCTGCATTATTTCAATCGCTTTTGAAAAATATGTTTCAATGATTTCGATTTCTTTATTTGAAAATGATCCAATAAGTTTTTCCGACTGGCTTCGGAACTCTTTATAAAGTGGTGCAAGCAATGCCATTATATTTTCAGTGATTGGTTCAATGATAACCTTCCGTCTGTCATCTTTAGCAGAGCGTCTTTTCACAAGCATTTTTTTTTCAAACCGGTCTATTAAACCAGTAACTGCACCTGTTGTCAGGCCTGTTACGTTTGATAGCTCGCCAGCTGTCATTTGCCCTTTTTCTATTAAAAATCCCAGGTATTTATGGTCCGTTCCTGTAAGTCCTGCCTTTCGGGCAAGGGCCTCGTGCATCTGGAGTGAGCAGTATGCATATTGCTGGTTCAGTTTTCTTATTCGTATGATTAAGTCGGTATCCATTTATCTTTTTTGCTAAATATCTTTGCTACAAAGATAATAATTTGCAAAAATGAATTTAGCTTTAAAACGATTCAGAATTAAAGGAAACCAGCTACCGTACTGGAGTACAGACGAAAATTAAAAAAATGGCAGAGATTGGCTTGGGCTCTTATTAGAATAAAGAAGGCTATTCTGAATAAGAATAGCCCACCTATTTGTTTGCGGAAAGGGAGGGATTCGAACCCTCGTGACAGTTTCCCGTCTACACGCTTTCCAGGCGTGCCAATTAAACCACTCTTGCACCTTTCCGGGGTATTGCGGCAAAGATACAAAAACCATCGGCTAATTAGCCGATGGCTGTTAAATTAGCGCCCAATGGCTAATACAATGGCCTTTTCAACCGGACTCAGGGTTGAATCAGAGCTATCCAACTTAAACTCATCCTTTAGCAACAAAGGAGGCTGCGCCAAAAAGCGGGGTGCTTTGCCATGGTGCGGTTGAGCCGCGTGAACCATAAAAGGATGGCATAAATACACCGTGCCTGCCCTGCCGGTAGCTAAGGCTTCCTGTTTTTCCGGTAATTCAGCAAGTTTTGCGGCAAGTTCCATAAACGACAGGCCGTTGTCGCCCTCTGGTTTTAGCAGCCTGGCCACATCGAAATGAGAGCCAGCCCTGATACGGGTGGGGGCATCATTTTCTTCAACGTCTGAAAACAGGAACAGCATTAATAAGCCCCTGCCTTTTGATTTGACATTAATCCGCCACTCAAAGTAATTGCCCGGATCTGTTCCGGGAAAACCGGCATCCACATGCCAGCCGGTATCGCCGGCATTGACCGGAGACGGAAAACGAACCGGGAAAGTACCCATACTTTTACAGGGAAGCCATCTGCCTGGTCCAACCAGCTGGTTAAAAGCTGAATGGAGTATTTTTGTATTGGCGGCTTTTACAAAAGGTTCCTGTGGATACATCCCAAGCCATACTACCGGTTGTGTCCACGTTTCAGGAGCATTAGGATTAAGTCCCATATCCCTCCATAAAATATCTCTGGCCTTCGCTGCGTCTTCAGCTGAAAAAGCGTTCTTTATACAAATAAATCCGTTATTTATAAATTGCTGTATTTGATCTGTATTTAAAATTTCTTCCATTGCATGTAACCTAATAAGTTGAAAAAATTATTTAAGCATTCATGGCAAATCACCCGGTTTAATACAACCGTAATGGTCATCAGAATGCTGGATAAACACTAAAAATTAGTGCAAAAAGGATGTGAAGAGATTATAATGTTGGAGCCATTATCATACTGCAAATATAGTACTGAGGATGCCTATTAAGTACAGAAATTTGTAAACTATAAGTGAATTTCAAAGCTGCTATATATCGTTTAGCCATTCAAAACTTCCTTAAAATTATTCTAAATGAGTGTTGGTGCATGAAAAATTATATCAATTGTAGCATTTTTCTTTAAAACCCTATATTTGAATTTTATCATAGTTCATTTTGTATGAAAAAACTCAGCCTGGTAATTGTTCTTTTACTTATTACAATTGTATCCATCGCGCAATACAGCCCTAAATACTACCGGGAAGTAACCATTTACAATAATTTTAGTAATGCCATCAACAATTACGCCGGGCTATTAATAATAGACACCAAAAGCCTTATTTCAGCGGGCTATATGAAAGTCGACGGCAGCGACATCCGCTTTTCCACCAGTAAATGTAATTTTTTATTTACCAGCTATTGGATTGAAAAAGGAATAAATACTGATTCAACTTATATATGGGTAAGAATACCCTCAATTGGAGGATACGACAATACTGTTGCCTATATGTATTATGGTGATAATAATGCAGTTGCGAGTTCCAATTTTAACGCAACGTTTCCCGCCAGGCTCATAACTTCAGGGAGCTCAGGTAACATTACGGTTACAACAGGCCTAAAATATTATGGATGGCTGGAAGTAAAAGCTGGTGACACACTTGTACTTTCAAATAACGGTCCAATTGAAATAATTGCAAGTTATATCGACATACAGGGGGGCATTAATGGAAAGGGCAAAGGAAATACATCTACAAGAATGGATAGTAAAGGAGCTGGATTAGGTGGCG
>DASPJH010000208.1:0-2491 GCA_035628715.1 Bacteroidia bacterium | reverse complement strand
TGGATATTGCACCCTGATAAAAGCGCCCAACGCGCCAGCGATGCGGGTGAGCCTGCCAACACAGCCGGTAAACCCATTTTGCGGCAGATAACAGCCAACGATTTAACCAATACACTCGTAGTTATAGTTAGGTACTTTGGCGGAACTTTATTGGGCGCCGGCGGTTTAATTAATGCGTACGGGGAGGCTGCCCGGCTGGCCATTGAAGCCGCGGGCACAGAGCAAAAGCAGGTAGAAGCATACTTTACCGTCCGGTATAATTATGAAGTGGAGAATGATATTTTCAGATTTATCCGAACCGTTGGGGGTAATATTAAGTCTATAGATAAACAGGAAACTGTAAAAATTGAATTTGCAGTTTTGAAGAAAAAATTTGAAACGGTTAAAAGTTTGTGGAATGATTTCCGGAACTTTGAATTAGAATTTAACGGATATAAATGAGGGGCTTATACGCCATACTACTATCGGTGCTTGCGCTTACCACTGCGGTGGCTCAGAATTTAACACCTGTGCAGCCAGCATTGCAGGAATATATTGACGGGCAAAGCGGCGAACAGCAGTTTTTAAATGCCCGATTGCCCGATAAAAATGTTGCAACGGTATCCGCCTGGCTCACCACACGGCTGCTTGACGGAACCACGGGATACGGGCTCAAATTCTCAAACTCCACGCAAAGTCCTTCAGGAACCTACTACAGTTTTGATTTGCTGTATAACAACCTGCCTGTTTTTGGTAAAATGGCCCGGGTAATGCTGGATAACAGCAACACCGTAAGGTGGTTATACCATACTGTTAATACGGTTTCATCTCAATCTTCCAATACCATTACTGAAAGTTATATTACTAATCATTATCAAAATAATTATCCTTTATTACTGCTTAAAGATAAAGGCCTTTTATGGGTAAATGATGGCGCAACCTTATTGCCGTCTTTTTTTTATACGCTGAAAGACACATTGCGGTATACAGTTGAACAGCTGGTGTTTGATGAAAAGGGAAAACTGCTGTATATAAACCCTCTGTACAGCCAGTACGCTGCAAGTGATACACCTGTTTCAGCATTGGCTTTTGTATATGACCCTGACCCGCTTACCACTGCAAAAAAAGAATATGGCCAGGACAGTCTTGCCAATAATGGAGGCACTGATAACAGTATGTTTCAGAAACAGTTACGCTTACGCAGTTTTACAGGTACCCTGGATAATGACTCGGTAATACTTTCAAACGGGGATTTTATTGTACAGGAGCTTACATCACCCATGTGGCCCGGGACTAAAGTAAAGGTGAACCATACTTTTAAATTCCCCCGGTCGCATCATTCTTTTGGTGAAATAAATGCATTTTATCACCTCACTAATTATTTAAAATACGTCCGTACCCTGGGGTTTACCGGATTGCCCGGTTTCAGGATACAGGTGGATGCACATGCCTTCAACGGACAGGAACGCTCACAGTATACACCGGGTGATAACCCGCCCAGCCTGCAGTTTGGTGATGGTGGAATACCTGATGCCGAGGATGCAGACGTAATTATCCATGAGTTTAGCCATGCCTTAGCCAACGGCGCTTCGCCTGCGCTGGTTATCGGCACTGAAAGGAGAGCTATGGACGAAGGCCTGGGTGATTATTTTGCGGCATCGTACTCAAAGTCCATAAATGATTTTAAATGGTGGAAAGTTTTTACATGGGACGGCAATAACGGGGGCTGGCAGGGCCGCACTGTAAATTATGGCACACATTACCCCAACCTTACCAACAGTATATGGACGGACGGCCAGATATGGAGCACCGCTTTTATTAGGATTTACGATAATACCAATCGTATTGTAGCTGATAAACTGATGCTGGAAGCATTGTACCGCCTGGCTCCGAACATGAAGATGCCTCAACTGGCAGAAGCGGTGTTACAGATAGATTCCATCCAGAATAATAAAGCTTACCAGTTTCAAATTAACTGCGCATTTTCATCAATGGGTATACTTCCCCAACTAAGTGGCTGTGTTTACGGACTAAATGACAACACAGCTGCAACTGACATTTGCACGGTTTATAACACCTTTGGCTTTAGCCAGGGTGGTAACCTTGTTATAGAATCAAAGGATAATGACATATATACTGCCAGGATAACCGACCTCAGCGGAAAAACTATTTATTCAGCAGCAAACATAGCTTTTGGCGAACCGTTAATCATCAGCGGGCAAAACCTTTCTACCGGCTTTTATTTTCTTATCATAGAAAACAGCCGTTATCAAAAACAGGTAGTTAAACTGGCGCGGTTTTAATATCCTGCGTAAGAAACAGTGGTGTCTTTTGGTTCCACAATTAATACCGGCACTTTACTGCCCAGCATTATCTGTTCGCTCAAAGGTTTACCACCAAACCATCCGCCGCCATCCCGGTCATTCATAATCACTATCAAATCAGCATTGGTATCCTGGGCATGCCTTATGGTTTCGTCTACTACCTTCTTGCCGGTTTCAATATGGTAAGT
>DASPJH010000207.1:0-3113 GCA_035628715.1 Bacteroidia bacterium | reverse complement strand
CTGGCGGCCGAGCTGCGCGAAAAAGGTCTGGATGAGGATGAAATAAAAGAACGCTTGTACAAAAATCCCCGGAATTTTGCATCGGGAACCATAAAACAACAAGACTCGGCGCAGGTAGCTAAACGCCCGCTGGATGCCTTTTTGTATACCGTATTTGCAGACAAACCCATTGCGGAAACCCATTACGAAAGCCTGAAGAAAGCGGAAGAATGGGGTTTCCAGGTGAGCGACAGTTTTCAACTGTGCAGAAACCTGGATGAGGTGTTCGCCTTTATTAAAAAGTTTGAGAAAGAGCGTCATAATCTAAGTTATGTGATTGACGGTGTTGTTATTAAAGTAAACAACATACTCCAGCAGCAGGAACTAGGCTTTACGGCCAAAGTTCCCCGCTGGGCTATTTCCTATAAATATAAGGCTGAAAGTGCCGCTACCCAACTGTTGCGGGTAACCTACCAGGTAGGCCGTACGGGGGCTATTACCCCTGTTGCCAACCTGAATCCTGTATTTTTAGCGGGCACCACCGTTAAGAGGGCCAGTCTTTACAATGCGGACGAAATAGACCGCCTGGACCTGCATGAAGACGACACCGTGTTTGTTGAAAAAGGCGGCGAGATCATTCCCAAGGTTACAGCGGTGGATGAAACCAAGCGCAAGCCAGGCGCCCGTAAGATTGAGTATGCTACCCACTGCCCCGAATGCGGCACTCCGCTGGTGCGCAAGGACGGTGAGGCAATACACTACTGCCCAAATGAAAATGGCTGTATGCCCCAGCTGAAGGGCAAAATTGAGCATTTCATTGGCCGTAGGGCAATGGATATTAACAGCATTGGTTCTGAAACCATCAGCGGACTGTATGAGAAAGGACTGATACGCAATTACGGCGACTTATACGATCTTATCTACGACCAGTTGATAGGGCTGGAGTTTGAGGTAGGCGACGAGTTGGGTGAAAGGAAACGCCGCTCGCTACAGGAAAAGTCTGTACAGAATATCCTGAAAGGGATTGAAGACAGTAAGCAGGTGCCTTTTGAAAGAGTACTGTTTGCGCTGGGTATCCGTATGGTGGGTGAAACAGTGGCTAAAAAACTGGCCAAACATTTCAGGAACATTGATGCACTGGCCTCGGCAACCAAAGAGCAGATACTAAACATACACGACATGGGCGAGCGCATTGCCGAAAACCTTGTCCGTTTCTTTGGAGACGAAACCAACTGTCTGACCATCCAAAAGATGAAAGAGCGCGGCTTGAAATTTGAAATGGAAGAGGATGCCAACGTGCAGCGCAGCGATAAACTGCAGGGCAAAAGTTTCCTTGTTTCGGGGGTATTCAGCATCAGTCGTGATGATTTGAAAAACCTTATTGAAGCCAACGGTGGCCGCAACGTAAGCAGCGTATCCGGTAAGCTGGATTATTTGGTGGCGGGTGATAAAATGGGTCCTGAGAAGCTGAAAAAAGCCACCGATCTGAATGTGAAGATTATAAGTGAGCAGGAATTTATGGAGATGGTGGGGTAAAGCTTTTCGCCTTTAGCTAATAACCAATGGCGAAGAGCGAATAGCAAACTAAAATTAAATTATTGGGACTTAAGAAAATAACAGGAAATATTCTGCTGCGGAAAGAGTTTGCCATCAAGCGGAAGCGAAAACCAACGGTAGCTTTTGGTAGCGCTAAGCTGGTGGGTATATTGTATAACGCCGAAGATGCCGCCCAAAAACAAATGGTAAAACGGCTGATGGATTTTTTTAAAGAGCAGAAAAAAGAATGTGTAAGCCTGGGCTACTTTAATACCAAAGAGTTTCCGGCAGGTGTGCACGATTCTTACGGGCACGAGTTCTTTAACAAAAAATTTCTTAACTGGGCAGGGTTGCCCACGCATCACAACGTTGCCAACTTTATCCGGCAGGATTTTGATTTTTTGATCAGCCTGGATGCTAACCAACCGTTGCATTTTTTGTCGTTGCTGGCGCAGTCAAAAGCCGGGTGCAGAGTAGGGCCTTACAGCAAGCCGCATGCCCACTACTATGATTTAATGATAGACCCCAAAGGTGCTGACTTTGCGGAAGAAACCATCCGGTATCTTCAAAAATTAGGGTGAAATATCCATCTTTGCGGAATGATGAATCGTCATTGCGACGATGAGCGTCATTGCAAAGGGGTAACCTGGCATGGATGACTACCTGGTAAAGATTAGTGAAGCAATCAGGTTGAATCTACACAATAAGATTGCTTCGCTACCATAACAGCGTACAATGTTTACCAGTACGCCCGCTCGCAATGACGATCATTTTAAGGCTATGACGAACGTTGTGCAACGAAGAAATTAAAGAGTATGAACAAATTCAAAGGTACAGGCGTAGCAATAGTTACCCCGTTTAAAAGCAATGAAGAGATTGATTTTGCCGGGCTTGAAAAAGTTACTGAGCACATAATCAATGGTAAATGCGAGTATATAGTGGTATTGGGAACCACCGGCGAATCGGTGACGCTGACTAAGGACGAGAAGAAGCAGGTCGCCGAGACTATTAAACGGGTAAACAACGGGCGCGTACAGTTGGTAATAGGCATTGGCGGCAGCAATACCCACGAAGTGCTGGACTATATCAGCCACTTTGATTTTACCGGCTTTGATGCCGTGTTGTCGGTATGTCCCTATTATAACAAACCCAACCAGCAAGGAATCATTAACCATTATACAGCCATTGCCGATGCTTCGCCGCTACCCATCATTTTATATAATGTTCCCGGCCGCACAGGTGTTAACATGACGGCAGCCACTACGCTGAAACTGGCGCAGCATGAGAACATCATTGCTATGAAGGAGGCGAGCGGCAATTTTGAGCAGTGCATGCAAATCATTAAAAACAAACCTGAGGGCTTTTTGGTAATCAGCGGGGACGATGCCATTACCCTGCCGTTGATAGCTGCCGGTATGGATGGTGTGATATCGGTAATCGCCAATGCCTACCCGGCTGATTTTAGTGAGATGGTGCGCCTGGCGCTGGCCGGCAACTTTGAGGCCGCCCGCAAACTGCACTATAAACTGCTGGATCACAGCATTACCATATTTGCCGACGGCAGTCCGGGAGGTATTAAGGAAATACTGAACTATATG
>DASPJH010000206.1:0-5813 GCA_035628715.1 Bacteroidia bacterium | reverse complement strand
ACCAATTGCTTTGCCCCGAAGACAAAAATTTTGAAAAAATGCTGCTGGACATTGATGCCCACAACAACTACAGCAAACATAAAAGCCTTAAAAAAAGGATATTATATACCCTTTCAGGCAAAAAAGAATTATTTTAGGTTTGACGGGATTGCTTACTTCCGCTCTGTCTATGCCCTCCCCCCTTCTCTGATTTTTTACCAATGATTATCAACCGGTTGCAAAAAAAATGAATAATGAAGCGGGTTGAACATTGCAGCTTTCTTAAAAAGCATTATATAATTGCTTACAAAAAACTGACTTGCACTGACTTTAAAGCCAGGTGCTGTAACCTATACCTTAAATTAATAAAATGACAAGAACTTCAGTCATTGCGCTGTTCTGGTTTTCTCTTTTGACGATTACCTCCTGCACATTTACCATAAGAAACGTAAGATACTGGAACCCTAATTTTCCGCTGGAAACAAATTTTGTTACCCAATCCATGATCAGTAAGGGTGAGGAACTTCAGAAAAAATTTCCGAATGAGGATTATGTTTATGAACGCGTAAGTGTAAATTATTCTTTTTCTGTTGATGAAAAGCTACTGAAAGCACAGGACCAGCAGGGAAAAATTTCAAACAAAAAAGAGAAGAAAAAGAAAAAGAAAAAAATACAGGAGGAAGAAGACGAGGAAATGATGGAAAGTGCAGATGAAATTAAAGAAACTGCGGAAGACAAAACCATGATTGAATCGGACTGGCCCGAAAGCCCGGTTACAGTTAAGGAGAAGAATGAAATAAGTGTAATTGCCTTAAAAGACAAGCTAAATTATTACGATGGGATTGATTATTCAGACAATCAATCTGTTTCTGTTATTTCCGGGACTTACGGGCATAAAGAAAACTCCATTTTTTTTGTATCCACCTATAATAAAAACATGGAAATTGACGGCATCTTTCATTCCGATGCCAAAATAGCCCTGATGAATGTACCCATGTATGTTAAGGGTAATAGCCTGCAGTTGAACTATACCCGCACATATCACGATTACCGGTACGTTAGTTCGGTATACCTTGTTGAATCAGCACCCTGTACAGAGAAAGTAGTTTCATTTGAAATACCTGAGGGGCTTGATATTGAAATACTGGAAATGAATTTTGAGGGGTATGATATTACACGCACTGAAGGCGAGGTGCCCCAGAGTGAGCCTGAGGACAAGGAAAGAAGCAACAAAAAAAGTAAGAGTAAAAGCAAAACCAAAAAGAAAAAATCCAGGAAAAAATTAAAGGAATTGTCAAAAAATTCTAAAAGAATTAACTACGTTATAAAAAACACCCCCGGCTACGGGTACGAAAATAGCAGTTATGGCCCCTCGCACAGCTTACCGCACCTGCTGGTATTAACAAAAGGCTATAGCAACGGTAAGGATACCACGGCGCTGATGAGCAACTCTGACGACCTTTATAAATGGTACAGCACGTTGGTTAATAAGATGGATAATGAAACGGATAAAATTAAAGAAGCTGCTAAAAATATTACCGTAGACAAAACTACCGACGAAGAAAAAATATCAGCAATATTTTACTGGGTTCAGGATAACATACGTTACCTGGCTTTTGAAGATGGCATTGCGGCCTTCAAACCGGACGAGTGCCAGAATGTATATGAAAAACGCTATGGCGACTGTAAAGGCATGGCTAACCTGACCAAAGAAATGCTGAAATCGCTGGGGTATGATGCCCGCCTGGTATGGATTGGAACCAGCCGTATTGCCTACCCGGGAGACATGCCGTCGCTTTCAGTGGCCAACCACATGATATGTGCTGTATACCTTGACAATAAAGTATATTTTCTGGATGCTACTGAAAATTATGTTTCGTTTGGCGATTACGCCGACCGCATACAGGGACGGAAGGTAGTAATTGAAAATGGCGACAGTGCATATATTGTAGAAACAATACCCTCATTTACTGCCGATCATAATAAAATTGAATCTACAGAAGATTACTCCTTAACCAACGGATTGCTTACCGGCACTGTAAAAGAAATATACAATGGTGAAAGCAAGACGTTGATACTTCGGTCATACAATGATGTAAAGCTGGACAAAAGGGAAAGGGCATTACGAGGTTTTCTTACAAATGGCGACAACATGAGCCTTACTGTGAGTGATGTAAAACACTCTGATTTTAATGAGCGTAATAAACCGTTTGAAATAACATATAAAATGAACGCCAAAGGCCGTGCACTTGCTGACGGCACCCAAACACTTGTGAACCTTGAATGGGAACGCGACTGGGCGAACGCTTATATGGATACCGCCCGCTTAACGCATTATTCATTTTATTATAAACAACACTTGGTCAATAAAATTAATTTTACTGTGCCCCAGGGTATGAGTGTTGTCCGGTTGCCGCAAGAGGTAACTATCATTAACGAATATTTTGTGTTTAAGCTCAATTTCAGTCAACAGGGCAATACAATTACCTATAATAAAGAAATCGTTTTCCCGAAAGGTTACCTGCACCGTTCTCAGCTAAAAGCATGGAACGATGCAATAACCAAGGTCACCAATTTTTACGACAGCTATATTATTCTTAAAAAATAAACTAACCGATTATAAACTTACCGGGATAATGAACAAGAAGTTAATAGTATATGCGCTGGCCATGGTGTTATTTATCACTGAGGGCAAAGCGCAATTCCATCCAAAAAGAAATAACTATTCAGAAGAAGAAATAAAAGAACTTTTTGAGGAAAAGATTAGTGATAACGAATTTGATGATGAAATATTTGAATCAAAAGAAGTTCCTCAAAAATATAAAAACGAATCGCTGGTGCTCATGGGCCGCAAAATACGGTACGAAGGAAACGTAAACCCATGGACCAATATAGGCTACCTGCATTACTGGACGCGGTTGAGATTCAAATTACAGGATAAACAAGCCCTGGAAGAATTTGCACAATACCATTTTAATGATGCGGATGCCATAGAGATTACTATTGAAAAACCAGGTGGTGAAAAGGAAATTGTAGATCTGTCAGAAGCAATTGAAGTAAAGGAGGAGTTATCGGATTTGTTTTTTCATGACATTGAAGTGGAGCGTAGTTATAAAAAGCTTGCCATACCAAATCTTGAAATAGGCGATATTGTGGATATAAAAACCTTTGACGCTATGCGCTTCAACAGGAATTTTTTTCACTGGTCAGACGCCCTGTTATTTATCCCTCTCTATCCTTACATGATTCCCAAAATGGGCTATTGCCTTTTATTTAACACAGGATATTCGGGTGCATTTAATAACCAGCGTGTATTGCACAACAACTACACAGTATTAAATACTAAAATTGAATTTGACCTGGGCAGGACTTTTTACCTGAACTGGCGATCGCTGAATGGCGCATCAGACCTGGAAGAGCGGGAAAGCAAAGGCAGAAAAAGAAGGCTGTGGGTATTTACAGATGGTGCGCGTGACAAAATGAAAAATGAAACGTGGGCCGAACCAATGTATAACCTGCCCGCCATAAAATACCAGATTTGCATAGTAAACAAGCGTGAAAGAAAACACACTAAATACATTATAGATAAGCGTAACAAATTAAAAACTGCCATTACTACCAAGGACATAAAAAAAATCGCGCGCCGTTTTGTTAAGTCCAGTAACCAGTATACCGGCGATATTTATTTTAACTTTTATAAAAAAGAAGGCAGGAAGATAAAAAGCGACAAAGATTTTGTAGAATCATTTTTTAATTATTACCGCACCAATAAGCTGTATACAATTGCAGCTGAAAGCGACGACGAGCCTTATACTGCCGCAGTATCCAACAGGTTTTTCATTTCTTACATGCTGAAAATTGTACGGAAGCGCATGATTCCTTATAGCCTGATAATGGGCGTGCCCCGGTCAGAAGGCGGTACGGAATCACTTATGTCTGCCGACGAAATAATCTGGGGTATTAAACTGGATATTGAAGGCGATGAAATTATTTATACCGACTGTGATATGTATGCACAACCCGGCGAAATTAATCCTGACTTTGAAGGAATGAAGCTGTACGAGATAAAACCCGGATGGATACGAAGCGCTTATAAGGTAACAGATTATGATATTTCTGTCCCCCATTCATCGCAAAATAAATTTTATTATTCCATTAAAGCGGAATTTCAGCCTGATTACGATACAGTAAAAGTATCCAGAAAAACCCATCTTACAGGTATGGCCCGCTACCGTTACAGGTGGATAAGCTTTCCTTACAATAAATATTATGATAAAGTAAAAGAGCAATATAATAGCGATAGTTATTTTATCATTCCTACTATTTATGAAGAAGACTTACTGGAAGATGAAGATTTCATAAAAAATGAAGAAAAGAGGCTTACTGCAAGCATAGTGGAAAGCTACCAGTATTATGCCAGGGAAAGAGCCGAGGAACAGCTGAAAAACAGTTTCGAACTGGTTTCTTACGATAACTTAAAGATTAAGCAGCACGGCCTTGGCGTGGATTCACCCGATATAATTTTTGAAGAGCAGTACGTATTGCGGGACCTGATGGACGATATAGGCGGCAATATGTATGTGCTGAAAGTAGGTGAATTTATTGAGGGCCAGGTAGAAATTAAAGACGAGGAAGAACGTGAGCGATTTGGCGATATTTCATACGGATATCCCAGGCTGTTTGCATACGACATTGAAATTGTTATCCCGGGCGGGATGCAGGTTTCAGGTCTTGACCAACTGAACCGGAATGTTGATAATGAAACCGGTAATTTTATCTCCACAGCACGAATAGATGGAAACGTCCTGAGAATACATATTGAAGAATCTTTTAAAGGTAATTTCCATGAGAAAGCTAAATGGGGACAGGTACTTAAATTCCTTGATGAGGCTGCAGATTTTAACACGGCTAAAATTATTTTAAAGCGCTGATCCTATGAAAAAAACAGTTATATTATTTCTCCTTGCAATTTGTTTTTCAGTTCGGGGAGTTTCACAGGGTTTTATGCAGGTATCCTTCGGTACTGATGTGTACTCAGGTGATGATTACGAAGGAAGGCAATCCGCATCTAAAACCATTGACCTGCAAATAGGAAGGTTTGCAGACGAAGAGCTGGCCGAATCATTCACTTTGGGGTTTTCAACCGGCTTAAAATACCGGGATGACTTAGGTACCCTGCGGCTGCCATCGGGCCCGGAAATAAAGGCGGAAAGACTATACTCTTTTAATATTCTCAGCCTGGGCTACGAACGTAAAATAATATGGTTCGGAGAATTTGACGACCTTTGGAATGTGTATACCACACGCCGGCTGGGACTTATACTCGTTCAAAGTAAAATGGAGTACAATGAGCCGGTAATAGCAGCCCTGCATAGTAACGACCAATACAGCAAAACAGGTATCGGGTTTAATGTAGGCGCCAGCCTGGGAGCAGCCCGTAAATTTAATAAAAGCACCTATGCCTTTAGTGATCTTACATTAGCGCTAAACTACGGTGGAGAGCTTTTAAATATGCCTGTTACATTAAGTCTCGGTGTAAGAAGGCTTTTTTAGTTACCTTAATTGGCTTTCTTTCCATTAATTTGCGCCTTTTAGGCTACAATGAAAGAAATAATCACCTGGCTGATGCGGCATGTGCCACGGCCCGTTCTTATACGGTTCAGCTATGTTTTTAATAAATTTTCCCCGCTTTTTTTAAAAGGCAATAATGTTGAGTGCCCTGTTTGCAACCACACGTTTAAGTACTTCCTTCCTTACGGTACGGTAAAACGCAGGGACAACGTACTGTGCCCCAAATGCCTTTCGCTGGAGAGGCACCGGTTATTGTGGCTGTT
>DASPJH010000205.1:0-7823 GCA_035628715.1 Bacteroidia bacterium | reverse complement strand
TAACGCCCGCAAACTTGGCGATTTTATTGAGCTTTCGATGAAGTTTATTAACGAGGGTGGTGTGAGTATCACTAAAACCCGTACGTGGTATATTACCGGCAAAGATTTCCAGTTTGTGGATGAAGGTGGAAGACCAGCCATAAAATTTGCAAAAACTGATATTAAGTGCGTGGCCGGTGATGACTCAAGCTTTGTTTATGAAACTGGAGGTACTTATTACATGGACGACCTAACCTGGCAGGGCAACACCGGGATGGTATACTGGGAGCGCGCAGGCATAGCCCGTAATGTATGTTTCGCCGAACTGAAAACGTATTCCATAAACATGGAAAACCCCGGATACACCGCTGATTCAGTTAAATTTATGAACAGTGATTACCTGGATGCCAAAATATGGGGCAAGCTGGAAGAGCGTACCCTGGAGAAAGTAAACTCCGAGAACCGGGCAAGTTACCCGCGTTTTGTATCGCACCGTAAAGACCTTATCCTTGATAACTTCATAACTGACCTGCGGTATGTGGGGGGCTTTGCTCAGTACGGGGCTAAAACACTTGCCTATGGCGATGAAAAAAACCTGGCCACCTTCCGTTTTTTCTACAAAAACAGGATAGTACTGCAGGTAGAGGGAGAGGAGCTTTTTGTAATTAAAAACGAGAAGATGGTAACCGATAAGGCCGGTATCCGGATATTCATGGATTCAGGCACTACAATTTATCATCCGCAGGTAAACTTTAGCTACCTGGTTCCTGAGCAAAAGGTTACTATTACAAGAGGAACCGAAGGATTATACAGGGCCCCGTTTTTGGATGATTTCCATAATATAGAAATACTTGCCGACATCATTACCTGGAACATTAAAGAACCGAAGATTGATATAAAAATGATTTTGAAGGAAGATGCAGCCACATTCTCCTCAAACAATTATTTTAAAGAATACAGGTACGAAAAGTTGCAGGGCATGCTGGCCTATAACCCCCTGCAAAAGCTGAAACAGTATTGCGACGAAAAAAGGGTAAAGGAATTTTATCTTAAAGACTATTCAAAGTTTGCAGGCAGTACGGTGGAAAACCTGATACCCCTGTTTATTACACTGCATGACGGAGGCTATCTTAAATATAATATGGGTAGCAACTTTGTACAGGTATATGAAAAAACATTTAACTATGTTAACTCTCATTTTGGCCGTACCGATTACGATGTAATAAGTTTCCAGTCAATTATCGGTGCGTTACCCAACGCTACTATCAACCTTGAAAATTTTGACATGAAGGTGGAGGGTGTTCCGCAGGTTAGGTTCTCCGATTCGCAAAATGTATATGTAATACCCACTGAGCAGCGGTTTACAGTAAAGAAAAACCGGCAGATGCAGTTTGAAGGAAAAGTACGGGCTGGCCGTTTTGAATTTTTTGGTAAAGGATTCGACTTCAGCTATATGAAGTTTACAATTGATATGAATAATATCGATTCACTGCGCTTTTTCTTCCCCGATGAAAACAATAACCTGGTAAAAGTAAATTCAGTTTTACAGGATATCAGCGGTACTTTGTTTATAGACCAGCAATACAATAAGTCCGGCCTTAAGGATTATTCTGATTATCCTATATTTAAAAGTACCAAAGGCTCAAAGGTATATTATGATTATCCGTCAACCTTTGGAGGAATTTACAACCGTAACGACTTTTATTTTACGGTAGACCCTTTTACCATAGACAGTTTGGATAACTTTACCAAATCGGGTCTGAAATTCGACGGTACATTTACATCGGCGGGTATTTTCCCCGAGCAGCGGGAAACATTAACCTTGCAAGACGATTATTCACTGGGTTTCATTAAGCCTTATAGCAAACCTATGTACAAAGGTATAGGCCAGGGTAATATGACCGTGAACCTTAGTAACCGTGGACTTTTTGGACAGGGAGAAATAAGTTTTGCAGGCTCGGTAACAAAATCAGAGAAATTTACTCTTTTCCCTGATTCTACAACCGGCTACAGCATGAGCTTTGACCTTGCCGAGAGCACCCTTAATCCCGGCGTAAAAGGTAAAGATGTGTATACTCATTGGGAACCTTATAATGACCGTATGAGTCAGTTTACTACTGATAAGCCGATGTCGTTATATTCAGACGCCAGTTTCTTTGGTGAGTATATATTGGGTAAAAAAGGATCAAAAGCCAACGGTGATATGCATTTTAATGATGCCATACTGGGCTCGAAAAATATGAGCCTGGGTCCCAAGAAATTTGATGCCGATACGTCTACACTGGTTATTAAATCTATTGACCCTGAAAAGTATGCTTTCCGTGCCGTAAATGTTAAGGCAAATGTAGATATGGCAAAACGTGTGGGCGATTTTAAAGCCATTGGCGACGGAGCTAATTCAGAGTTTCCCTATAATATGTATAAAGGTTCTCTGAATGAGTTTAAGTGGGATATTAAAGCCAAAACCCTTCGCTTTACGGCCCCTCCGGGAACTCCGGACGAAAAATCATACTTTGTGAGCACGGCAGACTGGGCAGATTCGCTGACCTTTATATCAAAAGATGCCCTGTATGATTTAAACACCTATGTGCTGTATGCTAATAAAGTGCCTTTTGTAAACGTAGCCGACGCACGCATATTTCCTGACAGCAATAAGCTGATTATTCGCCAGGCCGGGAATATTGATCCGCTGAAAAAGGCTAAGGTGCTTGTAGACACTACCAATAAATGGCACAGCCTGTACGATTGTAACCTGAATATACACAGCCGTAAAGAATACAAAGGCGATGGAAAGTATGATTACGTGGACCGCTCGAAAAGGAAAAACACCATCTTTTTTAAAGATGTCATCGTAGATAAGTTCAGCATAAAAACTATTGCTACGGGGTATATATCCATACAGGACAGCTTTACGCTTTCGCCCTATATAACTTACCGCGGCGATGTAACGCTGATGGGTGTGAACCGGGGGCTTGACTTTAACGGGTTCTTTATGGCTCAAACCGGCTTTGTCGATCCCTTGAGCTGGTGGGTACGCCACAGGCAGGTTATTGCACCCGACTCGGTATTCCTTTGGGTGAACGACCCCAAAAATGAAGATAAAAAAGAGCTGTATACAGGTTTTGCCGTAGCCAACGATACTGCCCTTATGTATACCAATATTTTCAGCCGCAAGCGAAACTATAATGATGGTGAAGTGCTGAATGTAAACAAGGGTGTTTTCTTTTATGATGATAAAACCGGTGAGTTTATTTACGGTGATTCAGCTAAAATATACGAGGGTAACCCCAAGGGTAATTACTTTGCTTATGATACCCGCCAGAAAACCATGTACGGTGAGGGCAACGTGAATTTTGCCATCAATACCAATGAGTTTAAAATTACTTCGGCAGGTAACGTAGAGTACTCGCTGGAAGACTCTGTATTTGAACTGAATACGGCACTGCTGTTTGATTTCCCCTTCCCCGAACCGGCACTTAAGCACCTGGTAACCGGCCTGAATATGCCAAATATACCTGCCAACGCTCCCGACAAGGGTTTTATGGAGAAGGCACTGGCCGAAATGCTGGATGAAAAATCATTTAAACGCGTACAGGAGGGACTGGATAAGGATGGTACCATGGACATTGTGAACGACCTTGCAAAAACCATGTTTATTACTGATGCGCAATTTGTATACAATCCGCCTACAAGATCATTTAGGTCGGACGGAACCATAGGTCTTTCAAATATCGGCAAAGACGCTATAAACAAACGGGTTGATGCCAAAATAGAGTTTGAGCGTAAACGCAGCGGTGATGAAGTTACCATATATTTTGAGGATGGAAACGGCGACTGGTATTACTTTAATTTTGTACGTACCAAGCTGTTTGTATTGTCAAGCAACGACGCGTTTATGACCATTATTAAAGAAAACCTGGAGAAGTTTACCAAGGACAACTTTACTATAGGCCTTGGTACCGACCAGTTGCGTAAGAAATTTTTGCGTAGTTTTGGAGAATAAATGGATGGGGTAATATTATCTGAAGTAACCTACATTTCAATATTTGCAGTGGCGGCTTACGTGCTGGGCTCAATACCCAGCGCTGTTTGGGTAGGCCGCGCCATGTTTGGTATTGATGTACGCGATTATGGAAGCGGCAATGCCGGAGCTACCAACACTTTTAGGGTGCTGGGCAAAAAGGCCGGTTCGATAGTGCTTTTAATGGACATGCTGAAGGGCTTTTTGGCTGCCTGGCTGGTAAACTTTACCGGTATAGATCCGGTGGAAAGCCCTTACAAGTATGTTAATATACAGCTGCTCTTCGGCCTGCTGGCGGTAGTAGGGCACCTGTTTCCTGTGTTTGCAAACTTCAGGGGCGGAAAAGGTATAGCCACCCTGTTTGGCATGATAGTATGCATTGATTATAAGCCGGCAGTAATTTGCCTGGGAATTTTCCTGCTGATTTTGTTTACTACCCGCTACGTTTCGCTGGGGTCTATACTGGCAGCCGTATCATTTCCATTCCTTATAGTGTATGTATTTCACGAGCGTGCGCAGCTATTTATTGCTTTTGGCATAACTGCTGCATTGCTGGTAATACTTACCCACCAGAAAAACATACGCAAACTGGTGAAGGGTACGGAAAGCAAAGCCAAAATTTTCCCGAGGCACAGACAAAACATTTAGTGACCATGAAATTGCACGGAGTATCGCCTGAAGTAGAGGTGATTGAAGATATAGACCTGTCGGAATTATTAACTGACAGCAGGAAACTGGTACTGTATAACGACGACGTTAACACCTTTGATTTTGTGATTGAAAGCCTGGTAGAAGTGTGTAAGCACGATTTAATACAGGCTGAACAGCTTACCCTGCTGGTGCATTATAAAGGAAAGGCCATAGTGAAAGAAGGCGAAGAGCCTACATTGGCTGCCATGTGCACAGCCCTTACTGACAGGGGGCTTTCTGCGGTGATTGAATAGGGAATATAGAATAAGTATAGAGTATTTAAGTATAGAGTAAAAAGTACTTTATAGACTCTATACTAAAATACTTTATACTTCAGTACTTCATACTTTATACCTCAGTACTTTATACTAAACAAACGTAGGTACGGGCTTATTCAGCTGTTTGTCCATCAGGGCAAGACCTTCCTCAAAGCTACGGGGTTCATAGCCGAGCGCATCCCTGGATTTTGAAAGCGTGAAACCGGTGCGCAACGGCCTTTTTGCCGGCTGTGTAAAACCTGAGCTGTCCGTTTTTTCGATCAGTGAAGAATCCAGTTTCCAGAAATCAGCAACCCGCACAGCCAATTCGTAAACGTTCATAAAATCACGCCCGGATATATTGAATACTCCCTGTGCATTATTTTTTTCGGCCAAATAACAGCCAACAGCAAGGTCTTCAGCCAGGGTGGGGGTACGAAACTGGTCGCTTACTACTTTTATGGGTTTGCCCTGCTCCAGTGAGTTTTTAACCCACAGCACAATATTGCTGCGGCTCATATCACTGGCCACACCATACACAAGCACGGTGCGCAGTATGGCATAACTCTTACAGTTTTCTATAATATATTGCTCCGCCCTGAGTTTGCTTTCGCCGTAATAACTTAATGGATTGGGGGTAGCATCTTCGGAATAGGGACCGGCAGCCCCGTCAAATATAAAATCAGTGGAAAGGTGTATCAGCTGTATATCATACATGTTACAGCCTTCAACCAGGTATTTAACTGCCTCAACGTTCAGTTTTTCGCATTCTTCCTTATTTTGCTCACAGGCATCAACATTGGTCATGGCTGCGGTATTAATAACCGCTGTAGGGCAGTACCTCAATATATTGAGCATTACTTCATCCCTGTTAGAAACATCCATGCTCTGGTAAGTATAGCCGTAACCTTCCATACCGGGATACCGGTTGGCTCCGCGGGAAGTAGCTATCAGCTGTGCTTCCCTGCGCTCAAGGTATAAATCCAATAACTTTTGCCCCAACAACCCGTTGCTGCCTGTTATTAAAACTCTTCGCATATAAATTTTCCCAGTTTATCATCCATCCAACGGCACCATACACCTTAGTTTTTTTACGGGGTTACAATTATAGCCTTAATAAATGTAACTGTTAAGGTTTTTTTAACAAGCCCGTTTATAACCTACTACGAAAAAACGTGCCGTTTTTTGGCCATTTATTTCCAAAACAGCCACTTACATAAAAAAACAGGTTGTTTAAATAATACAATACTATACTTAGACGGTGTTTGATAGCTTTGAAGTTTAGGTCAACTTTATCCATTTAGTCTGGTAAATATTCTTTATAATTTTTCTTGTTTTAGGTGGCTAACGGCTGTTAGCCACCTTTTTATTTTTATAAAAATCAGGTGATTTCACCCTATTTTTTGATTTAACGATTATTTAGGTTTGAAAAGTATTAAATTGGATTGTTTATCGTTCGTATAAAACCGAATTGAAAAAGCAAAAAAGGCAGGGTGCGGAAAATCAACTGAAAAGAGCTATCAATTGCATAGTTCCCTGCCTTTTTTTAACAGTTTTCCTGCTTCTCAGGCGGTAAAAAGAATTAACGGTATAACATCAAAACTATAACCAATTCGGGGCCCGGCACTAAATACAATACACCCACCTGCATAATCTTTTTAGGGTATTAGTTTATCCGCAATTTTCCTGTCATTGCTCAGCCTCGGCACTTTATTCTGCCCGCCCAGCTTACCTTCAGCTTTCATGTAGCTGATAAAGGTGTTTTTTGGCACGCTGTGCATTTTTAAGGGCAGCAGGATATTACCGGCTATTAAATCAAAATAGTATACGTTTTTCTTTTGCAGGGCTGCATCTACTTTTTTGGCAAAGGCTTCCAAATCCTCAGGCGCAGTGCCAAACTCCACAAACCACTCGTGGTAGCTTTGCCCCTTGGTTTGCGATACAAAAGGGGCTACGGTAAACTCAATCACATCCACGCCTTCTTCTTTGGCAACGCTCATCAGGGCATGTTCCACTTCTTCGCCAATTACATGTTCGCCAAATGCTGATATAAAATGTTTAATGCGCCCTGTAACCACCAGGCGGTACGGTGTTTTACTCACAAATTTCACTGTATCTCCAATGCTATAGCCCCAAAGGCCTGCATTGGTGTTCATTATTACCGCGTAGTTCACTCCCAGCTCCACATCCCCAATGGAAACCCGCGTTGGGTTTTCATTAAAATATTCCGAAGTGGGAATAAATTCATAAAATATTCCTTCGTTTAATACCAGTAAAAGCCCCTCAGCTTTCCGGCTGTCCTGGAAAGCAATAAATCCTTCCGATGCCGGGTAGGTTTCAATGGTGTCCACCTGTTTGCCAATGGTATCCATCAGCTTTTTGCGGTAAGGCTCAAAATTTACCCCACCGTAAACAAACAGGTTAAAATTGGGGAAAATGTCTTTTATCTTCTTTCCGGTTTTTTCTACCAGCTTATCAAAATACATCTGCACCCAGGGTGGTATACCGCTTATCAGGGTCATGTCTTTATTTACAGTTTCCTGCACAATGGCATCCACCTTTGTTTCCCAGTCATCTATTATGTTGGTTGAATAGCTGGGCAGCTGGTTGCGGCGTAAATACTGCGGCACATGGTGGTTTACAATGCCCGAAAGCCGCCCGGTAAGTATCCCGTTTTTCTTATCCAGTTCAGGGCTACCTGAGAGGAATATCAGCCCGCCGTCAACAAATTTTGAGTTCCCTGTTTCATGTATATACATCAGCAGCGCATTGCGGGCGCAGTTGATATGGTTGGGCATAGACTCCCTGCTGATGGGAATATATTTAACCCCGGAAGTTGTCCCCGATGTTTTTGACAGATACAGCGGCTTGTCCTT
>DASPJH010000204.1:0-3445 GCA_035628715.1 Bacteroidia bacterium | reverse complement strand
AAGCTGACTGACGACGGTATATCCACTCCCTTTGAGCCGGTAAAATGCCACCATTTCATCACCGAGAGCACTTTTGGGCTGCCGGTATTCCGGTTTCGCCCGCAGGCAGAAGAGTTTAACGCTATCAACGGCTGGTGGATGGAAAACAAAGCTAAGGGCCAGGCAACCGTGCTGGTAGCCTATGCTTTGGGCAAGGCCCAGCGCCTGCTGCAAAATATGGATGCTACCATTGGGTCAATATGGCTGCACGGCGCTATCCACAATACCAACCAGGCATTTATGGATAACGGTATGGTATTGCCACCCGCTCAAAGGATATTCAGCGATACTCCTAAAACAGAGTTTCCCGGTTCCTTGATTATAGCTACTCCCTCTTCAGTAGGCTCTCCGTGGTTGCGGCGGTTTTTCCCGTATTCCATCGGCATTGCCAGTGGATGGATGGCATTGCGGGGTACGCGGCGGCGTAGGAATGTGGACAGGGGTTTTGCCATCAGCGACCATTGCGACTGGGACCAACTGAACACGGCCATTAAAGAAACCGGGGCAGAGAACATATATGTAACCCACGGGTACACTACTATTTTTGCTGAATGGTTGCGGCAGAACGGCTATAATGCTACCGTGGTGCAAACCAAATTTGAAGGTGAGCAGATTGAAAGCACGGATGAATCGCCGGGCGAAGAAACAGGAGGGGAAACATGAAAGAATTTGCCAGCCTGTTTACCGCCCTTGACCAGACGACCAAGACCAACGCCAAGCTGGAAGCGCTGGAAAACTTTTTTTCCGTTGCGCCGCCGCAGGATAAGGTGTGGGCTGTTGCCCTGTTAAGTCACCGCCGTCCGCGCAGGCCGGTAAACACCACCCTGCTTCGTGCCTGGGCGGCTGAAACGGCAGGCATACCATTATGGCTGTTTGAAGAAAGCTATACCATTGTGGGCGACCTTTCGGAAACAATAACCCTCCTGCTACCCGAGCCCAAGCACGACAGTGTTAAAACCCTGGCCGAATGGATGGAAGAATTACTGGCCATTGGCGGTTTGGGTACACCCGAACAACAGCGGGAACGTATTGCTGCTGCCTGGATGTGCCTTAACCGGGAGGAGCGTTTTGTATTTAATAAGCTGATTACGGGCAGTTTCCGGATAGGGGTCAGCCAAAACCTGGTAGTGCAGGCATTGGCCAGGCATACCGGGCTGGATATTACTACTGTAGCCCATCGCATCACCGGGAACTGGAATCCTTATGAGATTGAATTCGGTGACTTACTGTCGTCAGAGAGTACCGCATCGGACATATCCAAGCCCTATAACTTTTACCTCGCTTATCCTTTGCAAGCTGATTTGGAAACACTGGGAGAACCATCCGAATGGTTTGCCGAGCGCAAGTGGGACGGCATACGGGGACAGCTGATTGTGCGGGAGGGCCAGTTGTTTATTTGGTCGAGAGGAGAGGACCTGGTAACGGATAAGTTTCCCGAGTTGCATATACTGGCCAATAAACTGCCTAATGGAACGGTGATAGATGGGGAACTGCTTTGTTTTGATGGTGAAAAGCCGCTGCCCTTTAACCTGCTGCAAACCCGCATTGGCAGGAAGAATGTTTCGAAGAAAACAATGGAGGCCGCACCGGTAGCTTTAATTGCCTACGATTTACTTGAATTTGAAGGGCGCGATATGCGAAATGAGCCTATGCAAATAAGGCGGAAATTGCTTGAAAATGTGTCGGTAAAATGCGGCAAGCCGCTATACTTATCTCCTTTGGTAACGTTTGAAACATGGGAGGAGCTGACGGCCATTCAGCAGCAATCAAGAGAGCATGCGAGCGAGGGTTTGATGTTAAAACGAAAATCGAGTATTTACCGCACAGGTAGACGTAGAGGCGACTGGTGGAAATGGAAAATAGACCCCATAAGCATTGATGCGGTAATGATTTACGCCATGCGCGGCCACGGACGCAGGGCCAACCTGTATACCGACTATACCTTTGCCGTATGGGACGAGGACAATCTTATTCCCTTTACAAAAGCATACAGCGGTTTAACCGATAAAGAAATGCTGGAGGTAGACAGCTTTGTAAAACGGAATACTATTGAAAAATTCGGGCCGGTGCGAAGCGTAAAACCTGAACTGGTGTTTGAAATAGGTTTTGAAGGCATACAAAAAAGCACCCGCCATAAAAGCGGAGTTGCCTTGCGTTTCCCCCGTATATTACGGTGGAGGAAGGATAAAACCGCTGCTGAAGCCAACACAATGTCTGATCTGGAAGGGATATTAAACTGGTATAATGGCTCTTCTCCTTAGAAGAATGGGTGTTGCAACATCTAAATTTTTTTAAAAAATATTTCCATAGATGCCAAAAAGGTTTACCTTTGATAAATTCTTAATTCTTTAACATTATATGAAACTATTTGTAGGCAACGTTGACTTTAAAGCAACCGAAGACCAACTTGCCAATCTTTTTGCCGATTACGGCGACGTGAACTCAGTAAAAATTATCACTGACAAAGTAACCGGCCGTAGCAAAGGTTTTGCCTTCATCGAAATGGACAATGACGATCAGGCAGAACAAGCTATCGAAAACCTTAACGGGTACGAATTTAACAGCAGGGCACTGGCCGTATCAAAAGCCATACCCCGTGAAGACAAGCCACAGGGCGGAGGCCGCGGTAATTATGGAAACAACAACCGCGGTGGCGGTGGTTATAACCGTAACAACAGGTACTAATCCCTAACCGTTTTTAAAACGAATTTTCCAGGCCGTTGCCACTGCAACGGCCTTTTTTATTATGCTTATACTCAGCGTGTTACGCTTAATGACAAGCAGCCAGCCCGGCAAATAGGCCGCCGAACGGGCAATAGCACATTATCACATTGCCACATTGGCTAATTAACTATACTTTTGCCGCCATCGCACCCTACGACTACACCACCGACGTTTTAATAGCCGGGGCCGGACCAGCCGGGGCTACTACCTCGCTTTTCCTTTCCAAAGAAAAGATAAGCCATATTATTGTTGATAAGGCCGTTTTCCCAAGGGATAAGATCTGCGGAGATGCCCTAAGTGGCAAGGTAGTTGAGGTATTTAAAAAGCTCGATCCTTCATTAATTGAAGAAATAGCTGCAATTGACCGGGAATACACGCCCAGCTGGGGAGTTAAATTCGTGGCGCCAAATTATAACTTTATTGATATCCCCTTTAAAACCGATATTTCCAAAGAAAAGCATGCCCCGGGTTTTATCAGCAAGCGGCTGGACTTTGATAACTTTTTGGTGGGTAAATTAAACCCGGAAACCTCAACCTTCTGGCAAAATACCGAGCTGGTGGATGTCCTGCCCGCCGATGGGGGATACGCCGTTAAGCTGAAAAAAGAAGGCAAAGAAATTACCCTATTTACCAAACTGTTGGTAGGAGCCGAGGGCGACCGCTCTGTTGTAGCCAAAAAGCT
>DASPJH010000203.1:0-5960 GCA_035628715.1 Bacteroidia bacterium | reverse complement strand
AAGCTGACGGCTGATAGCTAAACCGCCTTCAGTCAAATCCCACAGAACCCTTGGTGCAGTAGTAGCATCAATTTTGAAAATGATAAATTGCAAATGATAAATGATAAATGATTTTCTTTGCCCCCGTTGAACTACAGCTACTACATAGGCCGCCGGTTAACTTTTAATAGCAGGAAGAGTTTTTCGCGCCTTATTATTCGTATAGGCATTGCCGGTATCACCATCAGCCTGGCAGTAATGATAGTTTCCGTGGCTATTCTTACCGGGTTCAAAAGCGAGATTACCAATAAAGTAATAGGTTTTGGATCGCACATACAGGTAAAGGCGCTGGACCTGAATGAATCCATTGAAGCCCGCCCGATAAACAGGTTCCAGGAGTTTCTTAAGCTGGCAGATAGTATTCCTGGTATACAGCATATACAGGTGTTTGCCCAAAAGCCCGCCATAATTAAAACCGAAACCGACGTGCAGGGTATAGTGCTGAAGGGCGTGGATACCGGTTACGACTGGAACTTTTTAAAAGGTGTACTGGTAAAAGGCACTGTGCCTGATTTTAGTGATTCGCTGGCAGGGGAGGGGATATTTATATCCAAACTGATTGCTGATAAACTCAGGCTGGACACAGGCGACCAGGTGCCGCTGTATTTTATGCAGGACCCTGTGCGGGCAAGGGGGCTGTATATTACCGGTATTTTTGAGACCGGCCTTGAAGACTTTGATAAGCAGATGGCGCTGGTGGACATACGCCATATACGCAGGCTTAACGGCTGGAACGACAGCCTTGTGCATGGGTTTGAAATAAACCTTCACGATATAAAGGATATGGAAAGGATGGCCGGGCTGATTGACGGCGAATTGCCACCCGACCTGAAAAGCTACTCTGCACGCGACCTGAAGCCCCAGATATTTGACTGGCTGGGCCTGCTGGATACCAACGTGATTATAATTATTGTATTAATGATACTGGTATCGTGCATAAATATGATTACAGCCCTGCTGGTGCTTATAATTGAGCGTACCAATATGATTGGTATACTGAAAGCACTGGGAAGCAGCGATGCCGGTGTGCAGCGCATATTTATCTTTAAAGCCGCCTACCTGATAGGGCAGGGGATACTGCTGGGAAACCTGGTTGGTATTGGCTTTTGTTTTTACCAGCTGAAAACCAGATTTATCACCCTCGACCCCGAATCGTATTACCTGGGCTTTGTGCCTATTAATATTGAACTTTGGCATATACTGGCCATTAATGCCGGGGCATTTGCCATTTGCCTGCTGGCCATGCTGCTGCCCAGCCTGATAGTAACCCGTATCACACCCGTGAAGGCGATAAGGTTTGACTAGGGCGGAGTTTGACGTCTCTTTTTGGTAATAGCCAAATAACTTCAAACTATTTTTGAGTGTTGTTTGTATAATTTCGAACTTCTCGCTACCTTTGCAGTCCTTTTAACGAAAAAGAAATGGCACGCGTTTGTGATTTAACTGGTAAAAAGACTTTGGTTGGTAATAATGTTTCTCACTCAAACACCAAAACCATCCGCAGGTTCAGGCCCAATTTGCAGGTAAAGAAATTTTATATACCCGAAACTGATGAGTGGATTACCTTAAAAGTATCTACCTCGGCTATGCGCACTATCAGCAAAAACGGTATTACCGCCTGCCTGAACAAGTACATGAAAAATGGTAAGATTTAATTTAGTAAGGAAGTAAAGAGATGGCAAAGAAAGGCAACCGTATACAGGTAATTATGGAGTGCACCGAGCACAAGACAAGTGGCTTGCCCGGCACTTCAAGGTATATCACCACCAAAAACAAAAAGAATACTACTGAGCGATTGGAGTTGAAAAAGTACAACCCCATAATGAAGAAAGTAACTGTTCACAAAGAAATTAAGTAATCACCTATAAATTAATATACTGAAATGGCTAAGAAAGTAGTTGCTACGCTGAAAACCGGAACCGGTAAAGAATGGGCCAAGGTGATAAAAACCGTTCGCTCTCCCAAAACCGGCGCATATTCATTTAAAGAAGAGATGATACCTTCTGACCAGGTAAAAACCTACTTTAAATAATAAGTTCTTGTTACAAAATATTCATAAAGCTTCCTATCCAATTAGGGGGCTTTTTTCATTATAAAACTATGGGCATATTCAGTTTCTTCAGTAAAGAAAAAAAACAAAAGCTGGACGAAGGGTTGGAGAAAACCAAAACCGGCCTGCTGGGCAAAATCAGCAAGGCGCTGGTTGGTCGCTCCACCATTGGCGATGATTTTCTCGACGACCTGGAAGAAATCCTGGTAAGCTCGGATGTGGGCATTAATACCACCCTTAAAATTATAGACCGCATACAGAAGCGGGTAGCCAAAGATAAGTACCTGGGCACCGAAGAGCTGAACCAGATGCTGAAGGAGGAAATGGCCGCCCTGCTGCCTGAAAGTACCAACACTACCGGCGAGTTGCAACTGCCAGCCGGTAAAAAGCCCTATATAATAATGGTGGTGGGCGTAAATGGCGTTGGCAAAACCACTACTATAGGCAAGCTGGCCCACCAGTTTAAAAAACAGGGGAAGAAAGTGATGCTGGGTGCGGGAGATACCTTTAGGGCTGCCGCTGTGGACCAGCTGACCATCTGGTCGAAACGGGTAGGGGTGGATATAGTGGACAAAGGCATGAACGCCGACCCGGCTGCTGTAGCATTTGAAACCGCCAAAGCCGCTGCTGATAGCGGGTACGATGTGGCCATAATAGATACCGCGGGCCGCCTGCATAATAAGGTGAACCTGATGAATGAGCTGTCAAAAATCAAACGGGTGGTGCAAAAACATATACCCGATGCACCTCATGAGATATTACTGGTACTGGATGCCAGCACCGGCCAGAACGCTTTTGAGCAGGCCCGCCAGTTTACCGCCGTTACCGAAGTAAACGCCCTGGCCCTTACCAAGCTTGACGGTACCGCCAAGGGCGGCGTGGTAATAGGTATTTCTGATGAGTTTTCCGTACCCGTAAAATACATAGGCGTAGGCGAAGGCATGGAAGACCTCCAGATATTCAATAAACACGAGTTTATTGACTCGTTGTTTGGGTGAATTGGCTGTTGCCTGAACCACGGTTTACGGGATAAAAGATCAAAGGATTTCCATTTACCGACAGGTATGCATAGCGGCGGGTTTTATACCCGTCGGTACAAATTGATATTAAATAAAATCTTTGCATATATTGTAAGGCAATGCATAATAAAGCAATACGGTTTTTTATACTGCTAATAATGCCTCTCAGCTTAACAGCACAGGGGAAGTTCCAACTCACCTTTGAGCAATCGGCCAACTACTCCATCTATAACTTCAATACCACCCTTCCCTACTCAATACCCGGCCGCGAATTAAAACCCAGGGTAGGGTTTGAAAGCGAGTTACGACTTTATTATACTCCAAAAGAAAAACTTTCATATTATGTTGGTGTAGGGTTTAATAAATATAATTATACCTCTGGTAAATTTAGGGTGAGATACTCTGATCAGATATTGCCAAAGCCAGGGTTTGAACTTCCTGAACCTGAGAAAAATCCTCCCAGCCATGTAAAACTCAACTACTCATACAACTACCTGAGTATTCCTGTAGGTGTGCAATACGCATTTAATAAACGTTTTGTAGTGAGTGGCGGCTTAAAGGTATTGCGATTCTTAAGTGTGTACGGTTATTCCAAATTTTATTACCCTACCAACTGGACACCGGAAAGCAATTACAACAGAAAAACATTTGATAACCAAGGTTATTCCCCCTGGGTAGTAAATCTCGAAGCCGAAGTAGGTTACACCTTACCAATCTTAAAATACGATATCACCTGGAAAGTAGCTTTTGAATACGCTATTACCGATTATATCAGCAATAAATGTCCTGATTTAAACCTCTACCCTTATACTTTTAGTCTTGGTGCCTCGTTTCCGCTTGTAAAGTTTTGACAAAACTGGCATAAATGACTTTAAATATTATATTGGTGTAATAATGCGTTTTATAGTAATTAAGTTAATACTGTTATTTCTTCCCTTCAGCCTGGTGGCCCAAAAGTATCAACTCACCTTTGAGCAAAAAGCTAATTATTCGGTATATAATTTACAAGCACCTTTTCCCTACCGCGGGCCATACGGGCCGTATTCAAAAATACGGCTGGGTTTTGAAAGTGAGGTACGGGTTTACTATACACCTGCAAAAAAGCTAAGTTATTATCTTGGCGTTGGATTTACAAAATATAACTATAGATGGGGTATACCTGATGCCCGATATAACTCTTATGACGAATTAATTCCTAAGCATGGTTATCTGCCACCCAGGCCGGAAAACCTACATTCATATAATTATTTAAGTGTTCCAATAGGAGTTAGATACTTAATAGGTAAACGATGGATAGTATGCGGGGGCGTTAGGGTATTGAAACTATTAAGCGAGTATAGCTACTTAAAGTTGTACCATCAGGATGGAAAGGTAGAGAGTTATAGCAATAAAAAAACATTCAATAAAGAAGGGCTTTCTCCTTGGGCGTTAAACCTTACCGCAGAAGTAGGTTATACTTTACCTGTCTTAAAATATAACATCACCTGGAAAGCAGCCTTTGAGTATGCCGTTACCGATTACATCAGCAATAAATACCCCGCTTTAAACCTGTATCCGTATACTTTTAGTGTTGGTGCCTCGTTTCCACTGGTAAAGTTTTGACAAACTTTTAACGTCCGTCAAAATCGGGCTTAAATAGACTTAAAATAAATTTAAAGCGTACATTAGCTTAATAATGCGGCACATAGTAATTAAGATAATTTTACTCTTCCCGCTCAGCCTGCCGGCACAGAAGTATCAATTGACTTTTGAACAAAAAGCCAATTACTCCATATATAATTTCAGCACAACCCTTCCATACTCAATACCCGGCCGCGAATTAAGACCCAGGGTAGGGTTTGAAAGCGAACTGCGTTTGTATTACACTCCTAAAGAAAAGCTGTCATATTACATTGGTATTGGGTTTGACAAGTATAATTATACATCTGGTAAATTTAGAGTATATTATTCTGATCAATTAGTCCCGAAGCCAGGGTTTGAACTTCCTGAACCAATGAAAAATCCGCCCAGCCACGTAAAACTCAATTACTCATACAACTACCTGGGTATTCCAGTAGGTTTGCAGTATACATTCAATAAACGCTTTATAGTGAGTGGGGGCTTAAAGGTATTGCGATTCTTAAGTGTGTACGGTTATTCCAAATTTTATTACTCTACCAGTTGGAAATCTGAGAGTAACTACGACCGGAAAACATTTGATAACAAAGGCTATTCCCCCTGGGCTTTAAACCTTCAAGCCGAAGTGGGCTATACGCTCCCCATCTTAAAATACGACATCACCTGGAAAGCAGCTTTTGAATACGCTATTACCGATTATATCAGCAATAAATATCCTGCTTTAAACCTCTACCCTTATACTTTTAGTGTTGGTGCCTCGTTTCCACTGGTAAAGTTTTGACAAACTTTAAAGTTTGTCAAAACTGGCTTAATTATGGCAAAGAGAAACCCGTATCTTTGCAGTTTTCCATGCGCACCAAATCACATAAGCAGAATAAAATTAACATAGTTACGCTGGGTTGCAGCAAAAACCTGGTGGATAGCGAGGTATTGTACAGCCAGCTGAAGGCCAATGACTTTGCGGTTGAACACGAATCAAAGAAGGATGATTCCAACATCATCATAGTAAATACCTGTGGTTTTATTGAAAACGCCAAGCAGGAGAGCATTGATACCATCCTGCGCTATGTAGAGGAAAAAGAAGCGGGCAATATTGACAAGCTGTACGTTACCGGTTGCCTTTCGCACCGCTACAAAGAAGATTTGGAAAAAGAAATCCCGCAGGTGGATGCCTACTTTGGTACGCTGGAACTGCCCAATATTCTTAAAACCTTAGGCGCCGATTATAAACACGA
>DASPJH010000202.1:0-9727 GCA_035628715.1 Bacteroidia bacterium | reverse complement strand
ATTGGTAACACGGCGAATAGCCCCTGTACCATTGCACGATGCACATGTTTTAAAAGTAACGCCCTGCGCCACCACCATGCGGTTGTATTTAATTTTTTTCTCAGCCCCTTTCGCAATCTCCTGTAAGGTGAGCTTGATTTTTATACGGATGTTGGAACCAGCCACCCCACGTGTGCGACTTCTTCCGCCACCGCCGCCAAAAAAACTTTCAAACGGGCTTCCTTCGCCAAATATGTCGCCAAACTGGCTGAAGATGTCATCCATGCTCATGCCGCCACCGCCGCCACGGCTATAACCGCCGCGGTTGCCCATACCTGCATGGCCAAACTGGTCGTATTGGCTGCGCTTGTTCTGGTCGCTCAGCACCTCGTAGGCCTCGGCAGCTTCTTTAAACTTATCTTCCGCCTCGGGGTTATTGGGGTTTTTATCCGGGTGATATTTTATCGCCATCTGCCGGTAGGCCTTTTTAATTTCCTCCTGGCTGGCGTTTTTCCCTACGCCCAATACCTCGTAATAATCTCTTTTTGCCATTATTCTCCTACTACAACTTTTGCAAACCGTATAACTTTATCGTTCAGGGTATAGCCTTTCTCCACTTCGTCCACCACCTTGCCCTTTAAATCCGGAGAAGGTGCAGGTATCTTGGTAATTGCTTCGTGATAATCCACATCAAAATCCTTCCCAACAGACTCCACTACCCTTACCCCTTTCTGGTTCAATATATTCAAAAATTTATTGTGTATCAGCTGAATACCATTTTTCAATGCCTCCACATCCGATGCGTTTTCAAATGATTTCAGCGCCCGTTCAAAATCATCAGCAACGGGCAGCATCGCCAGCAGCACATCTTTCCCTGCAGTTTGCATCAGTTCCATACGCTCTTTGGCATTGCGGCGTTTCATGTTATCAAACTCGCTGTATAAGCGCAGGTACTTATCATTTAGCTCGGCCACTTCGGCTTTCAGCAATTCTTCAGGGGTTTGCAGCGGTGCATCAGCAGGGGCCGATTTTTCCGTCATGCTTTCTGCCGTTTCGTCATTACTACCATCAGCAGTAGCATTGTTTTTATTAGTGTTGTCTTTTTCCAAATCTTCCCTGTTTTCTGTTTCGTTCATTGTCATACTCTTATTACCGAATATTTTTCCTTTAACTGTATTTAATAGTGATTTTTTCAATGGTAATGAATTACCACGGGGGTGCAATATTACTGCCAAATGGCGGGAGGGACAAATTGACAGCGGATTTTGCTACTCAGCCCGGGAGCAGCAGGTTTAAAACCTGCTCTGTGAAATACTGACGCCCGGTGGGTTTTAAACCCACCGGGCGTCAGTAATTTCAGAAAATAGGATTTTGTTACCTGTTTAATAAGGTTATTACATCGCTTCCGCTTCTACGGCTTCCACTTCAGGAACCATACGTTTCAGCATGTTTTCAATACCAGCTTTAAGGGTAATGGTAGATGAAGGGCAACCGCTGCACGAGCCACGCAGTTCCACTTTCACTACACCTTCTTCAAACGATTTGAAGGCAATTGCCCCACCGTCCATCTCAACCGCTGGCTTTACATAGGTATCCAGCATATTTTTGATCTTACGAACAGTTTCGGTGTCTTCGGCATTATCTTCCACCTTTTCAATGGGCTTCACTATTTCAGCGCCGCTTTCCAGGTAGGCCTTCACAAACTCTTTCAGCTCGCCCATTATATCGTACCACTCATAGGTGCTGAGTTTTGTTACTGTTACAAAGTTGTTCATAATGAACACCGCATTTACATACGGAAACTCAAATAGTTTGGTCGCCAGGGGTGAACGAAGTGCCGCCTGGCGGGTTTGAAAGTCAGCACTGTCATCGGGCAATATCATCCGGTTGGCCACAAACTTCATGGTTTCGGGGTTGGGAGTAGCTTCGGTATATATGTTTATCAGCTCTTTACTCATGGGTAGTTTCTTATTTAGAATCGTTCTACAAAATTACAAAAATTAATTCAGTTTCATTTCAATGGTGAAACAATAAAAAGGTAATGGTTTAACCTACAGGCACAGTACAATCGTCAGTAATTGCATTTTAAATGTTGTTGTCACTAGAGCGCCAATGGTTTGACACCCCCTTTTGCCATTGCCTGTAACTCATATCCTTTTAAATTCCATGCTACAAGGCAACACCTGGTTTTTAAAATACCGTGTTACTACTGCTGCAAGGGGTTACGCCTAATGCATTTCAGTGTTTCCTCCAACTGCCCCCTGTGTCAATAAAGAACATACACGCATCTCATTTCAAAAAGTTGTTGTCACTAGAGCACCAATGGCCTGCTAATATTTAACGTTGACCTGTGCCCCATAATTTTTTAATTTTTTCATATTACAGTGTTACATCTGGCTTTAAATACCATGTTACTACTGTTGCAAGGGTTCCCCCTAATGCTTATGAACTCATCCCACGGCTTTTGTCAACAATGAATACGCATCAATCACATCTCGCAAAGTTGTTGTCACTAGATTACCAACGGTTTTCTGGCATTAACCGTACTATCTCTACCCGCATTTTAAAATCCTTTACATCCTAAAATTTTCAGCTCAGATAAAAATGTGTTACGACTGTTACGGCGTTACGACTAAACAACCTTCAATGAAATGACAAATACTAATTGGAAAAAGAAGATTTTGTGCCACTTAAATTTCCACAGTTTGCAGTTCCAGCTTCTTCAGCGGTTTATGGATTTCTTTCAGGCCTATCATCCTGCCTGCTTCAGGGTCCCATACTTTCAGGCGGAGGCATTTTGCCATGTCCCAGGGCTTAAGAGATGTTTCTCGGGCATGGATGCGGAATTCCTCCATTTCCTTATACACCTTTGGCAGGTTATAGAAAGGAATTTTGGAATTGGTGTGATGGATATGGTGGTAGCCGATGTTGCCGGTAAACCAGTTCATCACCGGGCCCATTTTCATATAGCTGGATGATTCAAGTGCGGCATCAATGTAGGTCCACTCGCCGGCATCTTTAAAAGTGGCACCGGGAAAATTATGCTGTGCATAAAACAGGTACGAACCCATAGCCCCGGCTATTAAGCTGGGCAGTAAGAAACCCAATACGGCACTTTCCCAACCCAGGAAATATCCAAGCACGGCTATGGAACCATAATGGTAAATAAGCGACCATATTGCATCCAAATGCTTTTCTGAACTGCGTATTAATGTACGTATGCACATTCCGTAAGCAAAAGAGAAAAAGTAACCGCACAAGATGGTCAAAGGATGGCGGATAAACAGGTATATCAGCTGATCTTTGCGCGAGGCCTCCAGGTATTTCTTTTTCGTAACTATAGGGAATGAGCCGATACTGGATGAATACAACTTAGAGTTATGGGCATGGTGATAATCGTGGCTGCGTTTCCAAACACTAATGGGTGCAAGCATGTGCCAGCCAAACCACGTGAATATTAGTTTTGCAATGGTTGAGTGTTGCAAAATTGTATTGTGCAAATAATCGTGGTAAATGATAAATGCCCTGGCAAGTAAAAGACCTGACAATGTGCCAAACGCCAGCTGAATCAGCCAGTGCGAGGGAAAAATACCACCTGCATACGCAATTACAAGGCAAATAAAAGTGGTACCCATGTGGAACCAGCTTTTACTACGGTCTTCTTTCGCGTATATTTTGGTGGCAAGAATTAGCTCTTTGCCTTCTCTCATTAAGAGTATATTGGTTTTGGTTGTTTTCGTTTATGTTTCCAGCGCCGGTGCGTCCACAGCCATATTTCCGGTTGTTCCAGTATATCCTTCTCAAGCCGCTTGGTATGCAGCGCTGAAATTTCATTATCAGACGTGTTTTCGGGGTGCTCTGTTAGTAATTCGCACTCCATTTTATACAAACCCCTCTTTGCCCTTTTTATTGTGAGGTATATCACCGGGTACTTAAACTTCCTGGAAAGCTTTTCAGTACCGGTAAATACAGGTGTATCCTGGTTCAGAAACTCCATCCAGTAAGCTCCTTCGTTAGAGGGTGTCTGGTCGGCAATAAAGGCAGTGGCAGTTAGCTCGCTTCTGTTCTGCACCATACCCCGCAGCACATCTTTCATAGCATACAGCCGGTTACCCAGCCGGGTGCGCATGTGCACTATCAGTTTTTCAAAATATTTATTGCTCAGCGGGTGATAGATTACGTACAGTTTATGAATAGGCTCTACTGCAAAACGCGCGCCACCAAGTTCCCAGTTACCAAAATGGCCCATTACAATAATCACGCTCTGGTTTTGCTCCTGGTACTGTTTGAACAGCGAAATGTCATCAAACTGTACATGCCTCTTTACCGATGCAGGAGATATAGTAATGGTCTTAATGGTTTCAAGTATCAGATCACAAAAGTACCTGTAAAACTTTTTGGTGATGGCCTGTATTTCGGCTTCTGTCTTTTCAGGAAATGAATTGCGCAGGTTTTGCAATACCACTTTTGTGCGGTACCCTAACACCTTATAAATAAGAAAGTACATACCGTCGGAAAGTATATACAGCGCCCTGAAAGGCAGTAACGAAATGAGGTATAAAAGCGGCAGCACCGCGTAGTACAGGACAGCTCCCATTCTTACAAAAATACGGTAACATTGGGGTTAATGCAAAAAATAGTTACCTGAAAAAGGACTCAGCACATGGTCTTCAGCAATTCGTAGTTGGTTTTGGAATGATGCCGTTTATCACGGGGCAACCCTTTTACAAAGCGGATTTCGTCACACGGCAGCCGGTTATCGGCTAACAGGCGGGTTAGGCCTGCCTCATCGGGCCAACTGCGGTTTACTACAAACACATGCACCCTGCCGTCAGTTGCTATGGCCGTTCCTTCTATCGCTTCCGGGCTGGCCTCAAATAACAGCTCATACATTAAAGGCGAATACAATTCGTCATTAACCGTAAACAACCACTTACACCTGCCTGAAAAAAACAGATCGCCGTTTTCATTCTTAAAACCCGCATCACCGGTACGGTGCCAAATGGCATGCCCTTCAACTATTTTATTGTATTTAAAAATATCCTCTTCTTCCAGGTAATCATTTACCACCTGCGGGCCGGTAACTATAATTTCGCCTACCTGATCCGGTGGTAATTCACCCGGCATCTCATTCAAAGGACCATAATCCATAGGAATTATCCTGACTTGCACACCCTTAACAGGCTTACCCACCGGAACACCCTTTTTAAGAGCTTTTTCAACAGTAGTGCAGGTACTGATCGGCTCAGCTTCGGTGGAGCCATAAACAACGTTAATTTCTGCTGTTGGAAATGCATTTCGCAATATTTTGTACTGGTCTGGTGACACTACGGCGCCGCCAATACCTATTTTTTTGATTTGGCCGGCCGATTTCAATGGTAGTATTTCAGCAAGATTTAATAAATAAGCGGGTGAGCCTAGCAGGCAGTTTACCCGGTTATCCTGTATTTGTTTAGCTACCTTGGTAAACCCTTTTTTTGACCGGTAATTTACCTTCGCTGGCAACACCGATGTTCCCCCATTTGCAAAACCTAAAAGTGTAACAATAGGCAGATTTGACAAGAGAACGGTATTTTGTGAAAAAGAGAATACTTCATCCAATAGCCTGAACTGCTCGTTTAATACCTTATGAGTCCTGACAGCAGCCTTAGGCTTACCTGTACTGCCGGTGGTAAAAGTTATTAAAGCAGGATGGTTATCACCGGCATTAAATAGTACAGCCGGTTTTTCAGCACCTGCCCGGCGTTTAGCTTGTATTTTAAGTGGTATTTTTCTTAGCCCTTTAATTAAATAAGAAAATAAATAGTATTTGGGATGAACAATAACCGCCTTGCAGTGAGTGCCTGCAAGGTAATTATTTATCTTTTTAGCCGATGACCAGTCGTCAATAATAACAATTACTGCCCCGAGACTTAACAAAGCGGCAAAATGAACATATAATTTATATGATACCGGCACCGCCAGCAGCACACGGTCCCCGAAAAGAATCCCATTTTGCTCAAGACAGGCTGCAGTATTATTTATGTCGGAAATAAAATCATTGTATGAATACGTTTTTTTATATTCGGCAAGGGCTGTTCTTTCAGGGCTAACGGAAGCCACAGAATATAGCTGCTCAACAATATTCATTTCAATAATTTGCTGTATAATGCGTATGTATTGGAAATTTTTCCCCCAAACAATTCTGACATTTTAATAGATACTTTATCCATCGGCATTAGTGCATGGATAATGGAGGCAAACCCTTTTTCGTTCGCCCTTCTGGTAAATTTTCCCAGCAGCATTGTTCCCAAACCGCTGTACTCTTTGCCGGGTAAACGGCCTAATGTTTTTAGTACAACACGGTTCTTTTCCGGGCATAAAAAATCAGGGTAGCCAAAAACAAAACCCACCGGGATTTCATCTTTGTATGCTATTATGAATAGTTCAGCATTAATTTTTTCTTTTAAAGGTGCATACAGGTTTCAAAATTTGTTGTAGTTAATTTCAGTAAATAAAAAATTATTCTTAAATGCTGTATTAGAAATTAGGTGTATTTTTTTAATTTCATCGTCAAATGTATCTGCATCAAAATTCTTAAAGGCGTAGTCCAGGTTACCGATATGGGATGAGGGAAGAAAACCGCCTGCATTATTTATTACCGATGAACAATAACCAGACAGATCAGTAAATCCAGAGGCTTTAAAATACCGGTTATACTCTGGCGGGTTAGCGGGTTCTAAATAAAAAGGCTCAGTATGAAATTCTGTAATGAACCGGTAAGATGACCAGGTACTACCGTTTATGGGGCCAATAATTACAGGAGCGATTTTTACAGAAATTTCAAATATCCTGTTTAAGAGTATGGTTGCCGCTTCACTGTTTGAAGCATAAAAATTGCCCAGGCAGGAAGCAGATAAATTATTTACCTGGTGGCCGTTATTAAAATATAAAACACCATAGGCAAGCAGTTCCCCATTAGCAGATTCAACACTCGCTCCTAAAATCCAGTATTCGTCGTCTATCCATTCCGTTCTGTTAAAGAACTGCAGGTATTGCCTGAAACTTTTTACATCTTTATTTACAGCAAACCGCATGATTATTAAAAATTGATTAATCGCATGGCAGCAATAACTGCAATCGGTATCCAGATATTGTCCTCGCCTCTTCTGCCTAATCCTTCGGCCAGGGTACTGAAAAGAGAAACGCAGCCGATAAGCAGCCAGTTGTCAACAATAAGCAACCGCTCATAATGCAGGCAGATAACAACAATAACTGCGGCGCTGAAGAAGAATGCAAGGGAGCCGACAATTGTTTTAGTTTCTCCCAGGAACGTATATTTTCCATACGGAAACAGTTTGCCAAAAAAGGCTGCCGATGGATCTGAAATTGCCAAAATAATTACCGGGATAAAAAAGAATAAAGTATTATCATTTAAAATATATACCCAAAAGCATAATAATATAGCCATGGGATATAAATAACTGCCTTGGGTATGCCGCCCAATGTTATGAATTGAAGGCAGGTAGCCTTTCTTTTTACTCAACCAGATAATTCCAACAAATAATACTGCCAATACTGCCACTGGCCATACGTTAGTAAAAATAAAGGGAAACAGCACGCTTATTATTCCTCCTAACACGTGCACCATTTTACGAGTGATTTCGGTTTCTGTATCCGTCTTCCGGTGGATAAGTTCTGCCAGCGCGAATAAAGCCAGAAATGCCGCCGCCACACCTGCTATTTTAACCAATTCAATCAACATCGCTTATCCGTTAAAAAACGCGAATAGAAAAAACCTTTATCGGCACCAGGGCAAACGTGTTCTACAGTGGTTATTTTATCGGGGGCCATTTGGTTAAGACACCTCTCTGTAAACAGGTTCCAGTAAACAAATATAGCATCCCTGCCTGTATTTTGAACCAGCAAAGCCCCAAAAGCCCTGAAAGTTTCAGCATCCATATATTCAAAAATATTGCTGAAATTATAAAATCCCATCCCCTTCTCCCGGCCTATTACTTCCCCGGCTGCTCCCTGTACCAGGCGGATACAATGTAAACGCTCTTTTATTGTGTAATAGTGTTCTCTTCTCGTATAAAAGGGCAATTGCCTGTTAAAATTCCCGTTTATAATATATTCAAGAAAATAATTTTCTGCCGATTCGGGGTTTAGCAGATGCCCCCGGATATTGTCCCGGAGCGTTTTGCCTGTTTTATTGCCGGCATACTGCAAAAATTCCGGTGTGCGCCCCAGCCTTGCCTGCATAAAGCGACTGAAAAAAAGCCCCGACAACAGTTTCCACCGCAGGTTATTCCAATGCCTGTTGTAAAATTCCTCGCGCAGAGTGAACGATTCCTCCGTAAACAGCCGTTCTATGGTTTTTTTGCTTTGCGTGAGCGGGAGGATAAATTTCCTGAATAATTTAAAATACCGCTCAAATTTTCCGCAATGGATAATACCCGTTTCTATCTCCCTGGGCTGGTTATCCCAGTATTTTTTAGCGCCTGCTGTTAAGTTGCTGTGCAATAAGCGGTATGTATTGCCCCGGTTAACAGCATGCCTGAAACCCGCAAAGTCTAAATATTCTTCCCACGTTAAATGCTGGATAGCAGTTTTTTTTAATTCAATCAGATACAGTTGGACAGGGCTAATATCCACTACTACAACCTCGGGCGTATTTTTAGTAACCAGTGCAAACGAATTATCACCGCCTGAGCCTATAGAAAATATTTTCCCGGGATTTGCAGGCACAGTGCTTAGCAACAAGTCGGCATCTTCCCAGCAATTGGCATATTTAATAATTTCCTGGCCGATGTTTTTTAATTCATTCATCGGCAATTATTTTAATTATACCGGTTTCACCGTTCATCTCCACCACGTCTCCTGTTTTAAGACTGGCCAGCAAGCCGGCAACACCCACAATGCAAGGCAGGCCCATTTCTCGGGAAAGTATGGCCGAATGACTGAGCAAACTACCTCGCTCCACTAAAATACCCGATGCCGAAGGAAACAATGTAACCCAGCCCGGATCGGTGTTTTCTGTTACCAGTATATCGCCACCCAGGCTGGTTTCTTTTGAAGGGTCTTTCACCACCCGCACCTTAGCCTTCACTATACCCCGACAGCAACCTATGCCAATAAGCTGGCCTGTGAGAGCCACGCTTTCAGTCTTATCTATAAAGTCACCTGTATATACTATACCGGTTGTTTTAATACGGCTGGCTGGTTGGGGTGCAGCAGCGAATGCAGCATACTCATTTTTTCTTGCACTTATTAATTCCTTTAAATTGGCTGATACGGCAGTGCCTTTAATAAAATTAAATATTTCTTCTTTTGTAAGGTAAAAAATATCGTCGGGGTTATATATTAAATTTTGCTTATAAAAATCATTTCCAATTCCCCTGAACATTTTCCTAACCAGGCCAAATACCCTTGTGCGCTCAAAACGCAGGTTCTCCCGGTTGCTTACCAATCTCCTTGCACCTTTTAGCACATGAAATGCTATCTGCCTCTTTAATAATTTATTTTTATAGTACTGCGTGAATTTCCCCTCCGCTTCCTGCCTGACTTTCTGCGAATCAAAAGCCTTATCGGAAATACCTGCCAATACATGCCCTTTGATAATAGTCATTAGTTTTTCAGGAGCCTGCCCAAAGGGTTTGGTTTCCAGTTTTAACTCTTCCAAGCAGCGGTCACCAAACTTTTTTAAATATTCATTAAACGGTTTTTCCAGATCAGGATATTTCGGTAATTCTTTTATTATTTCACC
>DASPJH010000201.1:0-4550 GCA_035628715.1 Bacteroidia bacterium | reverse complement strand
TAATTTTTGGCTTCATAATAATAGCCCTGGCCAATCCTACACGCTTGCGCATACCGCCCGAAAGTTCAGCCGGCATTTTATCAATTGCATCAGCCAGTCCCACGTTGTCCAATGCTTCTTTTACCTGGGCCTCCACTTCATCTTTACTCATTTTGACGGTTCGCAGGGGGAAAGCCAGGTTTTCCCTTACCGACATTGAATCATACAGGGCTGCACCCTGGAACAAAAAGCCAATATCCCTGCGGATATCATTCATATCATTCCGGTTAATATTCAGCACATCTTTCCCCAGCACTTTAATTGAGCCTTCGTCCGGCTCTACCAGCCCGACAATACACTTAATAAATACCGATTTACCAGTGCCGGAGCGGCCAAGTATTACCACGTTTTCTCCTTCAGCCACAGTTAATGAAACACCTTTGAGGATATGTTTATCTCCAAATGACTTGCTGATATTTTCTGTTTCTACAACCACTTTCATCCCAGTTTGGTAATAAAATCTGCAATCTGTACCGCCAGCATATCCACAACAAAAACCATCAGGGAAGCAGCCACTACCGAGGCATTGGCTGCCCGGCCAACACCCTCTGTACCGTTAGAAGCGTTGTAGCCCTTATAACAGCTTACCAGCGCTATAAAAAAGCCAAAAAAGAAGGTTTTTATAAGGGCAGGGAACAGGTCGCTGAAATCAATGGCGCCCATTGCCTTGGTGAAATAGAGCATAAAAGTGACCTTAGAGTTGATATTCACTCCCAGGTATCCGCCTATCATAGCTAAAAAATCAGCGTATACAACCAGGATAGGAACAGCATAAGTGCATGCCACCGTGCGTGTTACCACTAAGTAGTTAAAGGGATTGTTTCCTGCCACTTCCATAGCATCAATCTGCTCGGTTACGCGCATTCCGGCCAGTTCAGCGCCAATGCCTGAGCCTACCTTACCAGCGCATATAAGCGCGGTAATCACCGGCCCGATTTCGCGTACGATAGATATGGAGACCATGGACGGGAGAAATGATTCAGCACCAAACTCCACCATAGTGGGCCTTGATTGCAGGGTGAGAACCAGTCCCATTATTAATGAGGTAATGCTTACCAGAGGCAGGGTACTAACACCGATAAAATACAGATGACGGAATACTTCTTTGAATTCGTAAGGAGGTAAGACGGCTTCTCTCCAGAATTTTCCAAAAAAGCGCGCCAGCTCACCGGTTTCATTAAAAAACTGCCGTATGGGCCCCATATTTTGTTATTAGCTTTGCTTCTGTAAGGTAAGCAATTTCAATGCAAGGCAAGTTAAACTGAATGCAACAGACTGATTTACAAATGTTTTAAACGGAGTAAAGTGCGTAGTTAAGTGAAATAGAGGTTTTTGTGTGGAAAAAATTAGACAGTTTTATAAGCTTTTCTCATGGACGGTACACAAATCCAGGATTAGAAACTATACAGGGATAGTGTGTCGGTCACAAGGCTAAAAGCGCCAGCAAACGATTCGTATTCTAATTTAGATTATCATTTGGTACGGGAGTATTGACTCTATATGTTTTAAGTTAATGTGAGTGTTAATCTTGTGGTATATGTATAGAATATGATGTTAGCATTAAAATCCTTAGCCCTCTATTTAACATAAGTATTCTCTATTGTCTTATAATTTATATTATGTTAAATAAAGGTTGGAAAGTAAAGGGGACTTAAATGTCCCCTTTCTTATATCTTATTGTTGTCCGGGGCGTTTCAGGCGAAACTCCTCTGACTTTTCGTTATCACCTAATTGAGCGTATGTAGACTGAACGGCTTTCAGCACATTCTCATCTTCAGGGCTAATTTCATAGGCTTTCAGCAATTGCTCCAGCGCTTTTTCGTAGTTGGCTTTCCTCCACGCCTGGTATTCTTCTGATTTTTTGGTTTCCGACATCTCCAGGAAGTTGTTTTTAACTGTAAACTCCTCGTTAGAGTTGAAATACAGGATGCCCAGGTTAAACAGCGCATCAAAGTATACCGGGTCAATCAGCAGCGCCTCTTTAAAGTCACTTTCAGCCTTTGCCAGCATATCGCTGGTTATTTTGTAAATAGAATCGCGGTTGGCAACCGCCTGATCCAGCTCCGCTTTCAGTTTGTTCTTGTCGGCAGCCTTAGTAGCCCTTTTGTAACGCTTACGAATCTCATAGGCTGAGTCTGAGAACTCCTGCCCTTTTTTCATAATCTTATACGCATTCTCGCTCACAATAGTACCGCGGTAAAACAGGTACAGCGTGTTGTTAGGCTCGGCTGCTATCACTTCATTCAGTTTGCCTACCAGTATATCGGTACGGCCCATTTGCGTGTAAATGCTCAGCTCCTGGTTAAACAGGTCTTTGTTGTCGGGCATCTTCTCGCGGCCTTTATCAATTACCTTAAGAGCTGCGGTAGTATCACCATCCTGCAGTGCCAGCCATGATAACTGTATATATGCATTGGCACTTAAATACTTAGGGTCATCGGTCATGGTGGTCAGGAATTTCTTGGCCTGTGCAGTATCACCGGCAGCCAGTGAAACCGATGCACAGTTACCCAGCACCGAGTTTTTGGCCACCCCCATATTTTTTTCAGTGCCCCCGGTTGTATCAGCTACATAGGCATCCAGCACCAAAGACCAGAACTCAAGGCTCTTGGCATAATCAGAGCGCTGGTAGTAATACAATCCTTTGTTATAAGCGTTACTTGCAGCAGAAACGATGTTAAGAGCAGGGTATTCGGCATATTCAGCCGTTCCCAGTACTTCAGGAGTGTATTTTTTCTTTCTTTCGTTCCTCTCTGTTTTCAGGCAGTTAATATAGCTCTGTAATCCCACGTAGCTGGCATTGCTGTCCAGGTAGGCATATTCTGCACTTCCGGAAATGGCAGTGTATATATGCCCGCGGGTCATCCACATGCGGGGTGAATTGGATGTTGACGCGCTTAAAGCGGCCTCATCAATAAATTGCTTTGCGTCGTTTAACTGGTTGTCCCTTAGTGCTATGGCAGCGCTTTCAATCACGTGGTTCTGCGCCACTGCTGCCGATAAGGATACTACCGATAATACAACATAAAGAAATGTTCTTTTCATGCTTAAATACTTTGTTATATAAATCTTAGGGTTCTTATTCCGGGGTGTTGTCTGTAGTGGTATCGGTTACGGCATCCGGCGGAATTGTGTTATCACCGTTACTGCCGTTCTCCAGGTTTTCACCGTTTTCATCTGTTTCTGGCTCATCCGGTTCGCGCTCTACTTTAGCTACCGATGCTATCTCGTCCTTCTCGCTCATTTTTATCAGTCTTACCCCCTGTGTGGCACGGCCGGTAACCCTCAGGTCGGCAATGTGCATCCGGATGGTAATTCCTGATTTCAGTATGATCATCAGGTCGTTTTCATCGTTAACGTCTTTTATGGCGATAAGGTTGCCGGTTTTTTCGGTAATGTTTAAAGTTTTTACACCTTTTCCACCCCTGCCGGTTATACGGTAGTCTTCCAAATCGGTGCGCTTACCGTATCCTTTTTCCGATACCACCATAATAGTAGTGCCTTCATCTTTGGGATTTACACTTATCATGCCAATCACCTCATCCTGTGCGCTCTCAAGCCTTACGCCCATTACTCCGCTGGCGGTGCGGCCCATTGGCCTTACCAGGCTTTCGTTAAAGCGGATGGCCTTGCCGCTGCGCTTCGCCATGATTATTTCGGTGCCGCCAGTAGTAAGCAATGCTTCCAGCAGTACGTCTCCTTCCCTTACGGTGATAGCGTTAATACCAGTCTGGCGCGGACGTGAATACGCTTCCAGCGTGGTTTTCTTAATTACACCGTTGCGGGTACACATGATGATGAAGTTATTATTAAGGTATTCTTCATCTTTCAGGTTCAGTACGTTTATAAATGCACGGATTTTATCGTCCGGCTCAATATTTATCAGGTTTTGTATCGCCCTTCCTTTGGCTGCGCGGCCTGCTTCGGGTATTTCGTATACTTTCAGCCAGTAGCACCTGCCCTTTTCAGTGAAGAACAGCATATAGTTATGCGTAGTGGCGGTGAACAGGTGCTCAATAAAGTCCTCCTCGCGGTTGGATGCACCTTTGTTGCCACGCCCTCCCCTGTTCTGTACGCGGAATTCGCTTAGCGGGGTACGCTTGATGTATCCCATGTGCGAGATGGTAAGTATTACCGCCTCGTTGGGTATCATATCCTCTATGCTAATATCATCAGATGCGGGTATAATATCCGTTCTGCGGGCGTCACCAAAACGTTCTTTCATTTCGGTAAGCTCGTCTTTAATAATCTGCATCCGCAAACCTTCATCAGCCAGCACGCTGGTCAGGTATTCGATCTGCTTCATTATCTCATTATACTCTTCGCGTATTTTATCACGCTCCAGTCCGGTTAAGCGTTGCAGGCGCAGGTCAAGAATGGCTTTCGCCTGTATTTCGGTCAGGCCAAAATTGCCCATCAGCCCTTCCCTTGCATCGTCCGGATTCTTAGAATTACGAATCAGGCTGATTACTTCATCCAGGTGATCCAGGGCTATCAGCAAGCCTTCCAGT
>DASPJH010000200.1:0-12541 GCA_035628715.1 Bacteroidia bacterium | reverse complement strand
TGGCATACACTTTTTTTAAAGCGCAGGGCAAAAATATTGGTAACTCATTGTGCGAGGAAGACCGCCTGCAAACCTGCCTGGATATTTTGAAAAAAGCAGAAGAGAAAGGCGTAAAAATCTATCTTCCGCAGGACAGCGTAATTGCTGATAAGTTTGCTGCTGATGCCCAGCACCGGGTAAGCAGCAACGATAATATTACTTCCGGCTGGATGGGGCTGGATATTGGCCCGGCAGCATCGGAAGAATTCCGCAATGTGATTGCCGGAAGCAAAACAGTGCTGTGGAACGGCCCTATGGGTGTGTTTGAAATGAGCAGCTTTGAAAACGGCACTAAAACCGTAGCCCAGGCTGTGGCTATGGCTACCCGTAACGGGGCCTTTACACTGATAGGCGGCGGCGACAGTGCTGCGGCCATCAATAAATTTAACCTGGCCGACCAGGTGAGCTATGTATCTACCGGTGGCGGAGCGTTGCTGGAATATTTTGAGGGTAAGGAACTGCCGGGCATCAAGGCCATTAACCATCCTTCAACAGCAAACTAAAAACCTTTGGGTATAAAGTATGTGGGTATAAGGTATAAAGTAAATGGCATCCTCTGATTGAAGCTTTACTTTATACCTGTTGTACCTTATCCTTAACTGCGTATATTTGTAATATGATAGACGCCATCAAATATTTTTTTGAGAAAAAAGCATTTGGTGTATGCACTTACCTGGGCGAGAAAATAGGCATAAGCTCTGCCCGTATCCGCCTGTATTTTATCTACACCTCCTTCATTACTATGGGCTCACCGGTAATTATTTACCTGGTGCTGGCCTTTTGGGTAAACCTGCGTAAATACATCTACAGGGGAAGAAAATCTGTTTGGGACCTTTAGGCCGATACACACAAGATTGAGTTCTGTTAATCCTGATCCGGTATTAATACGCCTCGGCCCCTGCCCGGTTAATTAGTTCACAAACCTCGGCAGGCAAAAGGTTAAGCACATGGTCTACCTGCCCAATGGACATATGATTTTCCAGCACGGTAAATACGGCTTGCAGGGCCCTTATCACCCCATCCTCATACCTGAAATCACTAACAGCGGCAAAGCGGTTTTTGTCCTGTATATATTCCAAAAACCTGCGTGTGCTGCGTATTACCACAGGCGTACGTGAAATATCATACTGGTCAAAATAAATGCCCTTCAGCATCATGGGCAGTCCCTGCCCAAACTGCACAGCATCATCAGGAGTAATCCTGTCTCTCACAGCATGAAGAACGGCCCGGGTAACCCGTAGCGCCATGCCCGTATCATCCGTTCCCAGTTCATCCGCCACATCGTTTATAAAACGGTTACTCTCTTCAGCATATCTGCGAAAAGCAGCAGCAGCCGACCTCCGGCTCCGGTTACGGCGGGGCGGACTGTCATCATTGGTGTTTAGCAACCGGCCCCGGTGCGTGCCATTAGCTTCGCCATATGCTTTAGGCCTTGAAAATCCGGGCAGGTAAGCAGCACTGCCATCAGTTTCGTGGTCAAGAAATTCATTTCGTCTTTTCATAATAAACAGGGTTAAACTGCCTAACTTTGCCTCAAACAACATGCCCCGCGGCATACTTCCCTGACAGTTAATCCCGTTAACTGATTTTTAGAATCCGGTAAAAAGATGATTAACTTCCACAGGCAGGTGAACTAAACACACAGTAAACCTGTTTTATGAATATTGCTGCTAATTACCTTAAACACAGGAATATGATAGTACAACACCGCAACGGAAATCCTAAAGGCGCCTTTTTTATTGAAGAAGGCGTGGAACAGCTGGCTGAAATGAGCTATAGCATTGCCGGTCCGGATATTATGATAATTGACCATACAGAGGTGGAAGACAAATTGCGGGGTAAGGGAGCAGGGATTAAAATGCTGCTGAGCCTTACGGAGTACGCCCGCAAAAATAATTATAAGATAGTTCCTCTCTGCCCTTTCGCCAAATCGGTGTTTGACAAACGGGAAGATTTAAGAGATATACTGAAATGAGGCCCTTTGCTATAGTTAATTATCAAAGGTGTGGGAAGCCCCCTTTGGAACTTCTGCATGATTTTTTAAATCTTAAAGCTCCAGTTCAGAAATAATAAAAGCTTTTGTTCCTTCCGGGCCTGTTATATCTAACCAGGTAAACCCTTCGTTATTTACGTGTATGGTGAAATCAAAAAAATCACAGCACAACCTTTCGGTTTTAATAAAACTGGTAAGCATATCCAATGTACTGTCACTGCCTTCAAATTGGTAAGAATACCCGTTTTCAAGTTCTCTTTTTTCCCTGATTTGAGATTTCAGCGCAGCTATTACCGTTTTCTTTCTTTCCTGGATTTCAGGAGTAGTTAACTTACAGCTCAATGGCTTGTTTGATGCTTGCATGGTTGAATCATTTTTTACTGTTGTATCGGATCCTGAGCAGCAGCCTTTATTACAGGGTCCCGCTTTCTGGCAGTAACATGCCGTAAAGCAGATGCTCGCCAGCAGAAGGATTACGTACTTTTTCATGTGTTATAAGTTTTACCTTTGCAAAGGTATACGGTGGACTATAGTCCACTGTCAAGCTAAATTTTCAAAATTTTATGCTAATAGGTGAACTTGTAAGAAAAACCGGCTTATCAAAAGACACTATCCGTTTTTATGAAAAAAAGGGATTGATACAGGTAGGCAAGAATGACCGCAGGGAAAACAACTATAAGGAATATTCTGAAAAAGCCTTCTTCCGGCTTGCCACTATAAAGAAAATCACTGGCTATGGATTTACCCTTTCTGAAACAGCGGAATTTTTAGAAATGATAGAAAGCAATCAGGCTTCCTGCAACAATGTTTCTGATAAAATTACACAAAAGATTGACTTAATAAACAAAAGGATTGCAGGGTTGGTAGCTGTAAAAGAACTACTTACCGAAGAAGTGCACAAATGTGAAGAAGCCTGCCTTCCTGAAGATGGAAACTGCCCGATTCTCATTCCAGTTTCTGTTTAGTTGAAAGGATTATTATGCCAGGTGGTCCGGCTTACGCTCATAATTTATGTATCTGTTAGTATTCCCTTATTTTTGAGGCCAAACCCATAACCGTTGACCGTTAACCCCCTTATACGCTGGGCACTGGCCTGTATATTTTTTGCAGCAGTATTTATTGCTTATACATGGCCCCTGGCTAAACATGCCGACAGCCGCATTATAGGCCGGCTGGATATGCAGAGCGACGTACCTGTGTTTTACAACAATATTTACCTGTTTGAAAAAAAGATAACTGCCGCTGAAAGCCCCCTGCACAATGATATGCAGATGCACCCCGGAGGGTTTAACATGGCCATGAATTCTCATAACTTTATCATGGGAATTTTTTGTCTCCCCTTTAAAAACAATATGCTGGGGCTGAACGTGGGTTTACTGGTATCTTTCATCTTATCAGGATTGGGCGCCGCACTGTTATGCTACCGCTTTGTGCCCAATTACCCAGCTGCCCTGCTGGCCGGTTTTATTTTTGCATTTTCCCCGTGGAAAATGATAAAACTGCAAGACCATCACTGGTTTGCACTCACGGCTACCATACCGTTTTATATTTACCATTTTATTGATGTACTGGAATATGGCGCCAACCGCTTTCTTCCCCGTATCAAAAGCTATACAAAACTGATATACTGTTTACTGTTGGGTCTTTTAACCTCCTTGAGTGAATATTACCTGACTTTTTTCTTACTGTATTTCTCTGGGTTTTACATCCTGGTTAAATTTTACCTGAAGCCGTGGAAGTTTAATTATAAAAGTCTTAAAACTTGGGTTATTATAGCCGCTATTGTTGTGGCGGGAAGTGTTTTGGTAAGCCTGCTTGCCCAGTGGGGAGTGGACGATAAAGGAGCCATATACTGGGGCGGCGATTTGGCCGCTTATTTTATGCCGGTATATCAGCAATGGGTGAAAGACGCGATAAATGCTGCTGACTTTATAATTTCGCCGCATGCAGAAAATTATTTTTTCCTTGGCTTTGCCTTTATTATTTTAGTATTAATTACTTTTCTTATCGCCCGTAAAAGGGGAAAATTCACACTCTCAGATGAAACACGTAATCTTGCATGGATCGCGTTGCTGTTTCTGCTGCTAACACTGCCGGTACTGAGGGTGCTGGGCCATTTTTTCTTTTACCTGCCCACTGCAATAATTCACTATATCCCGTTTGCAAATAATGTGCGGGTAATTACACGAATATTCCTGTTATTCAGCCTTCTTTTTCCGGTAGTTGTACTGTATGTGTTTAATCTGCAGCAATTAAAATATAAAAATATAATCCTGTTTTCGGTTATAGTTATTTTACTAATAGAATTTTACCCAAAGCAATACGATTTTATTGATACGGCTCAAATCCCTGCTTCCGTTTACAAACTGAAAGAAACCGGTGGCCGCGTTGTACTGCCCATACCTGCCGGTATACGGGACGGATTTATCCAAAAAGGATTAAATAACTCGGATATATTATTTTACCAAACCATTTTTGATAAGAAAATAATAGGAGGATATACAGCCCGGCTGTCCGAAAAGGTTCTTAATGAACATTTAAACGATTCCGTAATGCGGGATATTTTCACCTTAAGCGAAAACCCGGACACAACTCTTCAGCCGCGGTCAGAAGCGGAAATTTTGCAGTTTTTCAATAAATTTTCACCGGATATAATTTATATCCACCCTAAATGGAATACGCCGCAGGTGCAGGCTTATATTAACCGTTTAGCAGCGAAGAGAGCTGTGAAGGTTAGAGATATGTGATTTTTCAACCCCTGACAAACTCAACAGGAAGATACGCTGGGAGTGAACGTGGAATAACTAAAAAATTACATATGCGCGGCAATCAGCAAGTCAATATCCTTTGTGGGCATTTTAAATCGGTCGCCTAGGGATTTTTTCACCAGGTTGCCCTTGTAAATATAAATGCCCTGGCGCAGGCCGTTTTGCTCCCACAGGTAGTTTTTAAGCCCCCTCGCCTCGCTGATGCCTATCATAATCGGGGTAAGGATATTGCTCAATGCATAACTGGCTGTACGCGACACCCTTGAAGGAATATTGGGCACACAGTAATGTATTACATCGTGCTTGCGGAAAACAGGGTTGGTATGGTTGGTAACCTCGCTGGTTTCAAAAACCCCGCCCTGGTCAATGCTGATGTCTACAATCACGCTGTTGGGTTTCATTTGGGTCACCATTTCTTCTGTCACTACGGTAGGCACCCGTGCCTCGTCGCTGCGCAGGGCCCCGATAGCTAAATCTGCGCTCCTAAGCGCCTTGCAAAGAATATTGGGAACCAGTATAGCAGTATACACCCGCTGGTTCAGGTTGCCCTGTATACGGCGCAGGCGCGCCAGCGAGTTATCAAACACTTTTACAGTAGCGCCCAGGCCAATGGCAGTGCGGGCTGCATATTCGCCCACCGTACCGGCGCCTATTATCACTACTTCCGAAGGAGGAATACCGGCTACGCCGCCCAGCAGCTCGCCTTTACCGCCACCGGCATTGCTTAAATATTCAGCCCCGATGAGTATGGCTGTACTGCCGGCAATTTCGCTCATCGTTTGTATGATGGACAGGCTTCCGTGGCTGTCGCGCAGGTATTCAAAACCTATACAGGTTACCTTTTTATTGGCCAGCTGCCGAAGGTAAGAATCAGACACGTTGGTTATCTGCAAAGCGCTGATAAGTATCTGGTCCTTCTTCATCATATCAATCTCCTCCTTAGTGGGGGGGTCCACCTTCAGCACTATATCGGCCTTATAAACTTCGCGTTTGTCGTACACAATTTTGGCCCCGGCCTCGCTGTAATCCTTATCAAAAAAGTTAGCGTTCTTCCCGCTGTTCGATTCCATTACAATTTCATGCCCGTTATTGGTTAATAACTGCACGGCGGCCGGTGTAAGGGGCACCCGGTTTTCCTGGTAGGTAATTTCTTTAGGTATGCCAATAAAAAGCTTCTCATCGCCTTTTTTCAGCTCCAGCAATTGCTCCTGCGGCTGCATGGTAGCCTGCCTTGCAAGTTCACGAAACGGGGAAGGGGATTTTATTATTTCGGGCATAACTCTTCAGATCTTACAGTGTATAAATGTACTACTTTTTTAAAATTTAAAAAAATGCTAATCGCGCTTACGGTATGGGAATTTATTGGCAAATCGTTGGCACAGCATGGGTATTACCACATAAGCAGGATTTTTCCATTCGTTGTCAATATTTATTTTATAACTCCACAGCAGGGTACTGTCTGTACCGTTTACCAGCCTGCTTGTGGCGCTTATTGCATACAGCCGGTATACATTGCTGGGTATTTCAGGCGCTTCCTCAAAATCCATACTTCCCGAGCGGAGTTTTTCAACCACGGCGCTGTCTACCATAATTCCAAAACTATCCAGGCGGGTAAAAACCCTGCGTTTTTCAACCGAGGTAATAACAACCGCATCCACACCCAGTTTTTTGCAAATATCGTAAGCACTTTTTTTTCCGGCATCCGCCAGGTTAATTCCGCTGTGTCTCAGCAGGTCATTGGTTTGCCGGATGGGCTGGATGGCTATATTCAAAGGGCGCTTCAGCAGGTTTGACTGGTGGGCGAGGTGTTCAGCATAACTTATTTGAAAGGCCAGGGCCTCGGATTCTTTTAAATGATAAATATCCGCATCCGTAACAGTTTGCGGCCAATGGGCGGTATAGATGATTTCAAAGGGGAGTATGGCAATAAGCTTGTGCTCCTTTGTTTTGGCTGAAAAATTTTTTGAAACAAATTTATTGCCTGTGCAGCCGGCTACCAGCAACACTGCAACAGCGCAGATAATCAAACGGTTGACGGGCACAAATTTCAAAACGGCGCAAAAATACCATTTTTTTACCCCTAATCCTCTAAAGCGACTTTTGCGGGATACTATCGTTGTACTAGCTTTCATAACAGGTACCCTGCCTGGCTGGTTCACTGGACGGGGGATACCTTAATTTCCCTCTCACCTGCCCCGCTCAAAGAAATTTCAACTTTCATTACCGGCAAACCCAGGTTATCAATAGCGGCATCAATATTTTCGGGCCACTCTATCAGGCATAGATTCCCGCTGTAGGCATATTCCTCAAAGCCCATATCCCAAGCTTCTTCAACTTTTTTTACCCGGTAAAAATCAAAATGGTAAATAATTTCGCCGCTGGCTGTACCGTATTCATTTACCAGCGAAAAGGTAGGACTGCTCACGTTTTCCTGCACTTCCAACAGCTCGCAGATGGTTTTTACCAATGCGGTTTTACCCGCCCCCAACTGCCCCGAAAAGGTAATTACCTTCCGCTCCCTGCTTTGGGAAATAAGGTACTCCGCAACCGGGCGAAGATCGGCGAGAGTTGAGGCAGTGAAATGCATGGGGCAAAGGTACAATTGTTTATATGCTGGAGATTCTGAATTTTTAACGTGGTATAGAAGCCTTTAAACCTTTACCGCGGTTTACGGTTACTTCTGAATGGAGCCACAGGTATTAGGTATTGTAGCGGGTGTGTTCACCTCCACCGGGATGCTGCCCCAGCTGATTAAGATCATCAAAACCAAAGAGGCCAAGGACATATCCATGTTTATGCTGGTGGTGCTATTTATAGGTTTTTGCCTGTGGATATGGTATGCTGTTGAAAAAGACGACCTGCCGGTGCTGCTGACTAATATTGTGTCGCTGACGCTTACGATTTTAACTGCTATTTTTACAATTAAATATAAGAAGAAAACGAAGTAGTCTGAACCAGGATTTTTGGGATTAAAAGATTTTAGGATTCCCATTCATTTCTGTCAGGATACATTTTGAAATATTTAAATTCATCAAAATCCTTATAGTAACTAGTGCCGGCACAAAGAAATGATTTTTCGAGCTTATTGCTCCAAGTCAAATGAACGACAGCATAGCAGTATTCGGAATCCTTGTTTCTAATTTCAAACAATACTTCATCATTCCTACCTGAGGCACCAATTGCTGAGAAGGTAAATTTATTAAGCGGATGACTCTTTTTCTTTTTAAACCAATTAGCTAACCTAGTGAAAACATTTACTTTTATTTCGGTTAACAGTTCATTTTCCAGTGCAATTTTTTGCTTTATTGATAATACCCCCCATGGTTCAATTAAAAATATAGAATCATTGTTTTTAAAAAAATTTTCAATAATCAGATTGTGTATACCCAATGCGGAAACCTCAATGACTGCAGAAGGGCTCTCGTATTCAAATACCACAATATTTGAAGGAAATAAAAAACATCCGTTTTGTAACTGCAGGTTAAGGTTAACAATTTCAGGTCGCTCGCTGTTACTTCTCTTCTTAAATATTTTACTAAAAGCATAGTAATTGTCAGAAGGACTTAAAGTGCCCCCAACCACACCCATTGATTTATCGACAATAGACAATTCTACTGTTCCTAAAATTATCTCATATGAAAAAAGAGTGGCAAGCATCAGTATTAAACAGCCAAAATCTCCCCCAGCAATCTACTATTCGTATACCCCGAGCCATCGGCGGCAATTTGAGAAGGTGATAAAACTACCGACTGGCCTTTTTTAAGCGGAAGTTTGCCGTCCAGCGCTTCCATTACTTTCAACCCGTTGGCTTTGTAGGAGAAGGCTACTTTTACTTCATCAGCATAATTAATTCTTTTGTCCGATAATTTCTGCACCATCCAGTTTACACCGTTCTTCAGCAATATGGAGTAGTCCTTTTTATCCCTTTTACCGGCGTATTTCATCGAAAAGGGGATGGAATCAACCAGCAAAAAACCTTTATCGGCCAGCATTTCGTATGCTTTTGGCTGATCAGGTAATGGAGTATCCGGGTAAAGGCCTTTCCATATTTTCAGGTGATACGAATTAAATATCGTTTTATAAAAATATTCTGATACTGCATCACCTGAGCAGGGGGCTTCGCCGATTAATATCCGTTCCACTTTATGCCCCCTTAAACGGTCGATGTTTTTGTCCCAGCAGTTTTCAGTTTCTTCCAGCAAAGATTTTATAAGGTCTTGTTGCTGCTCAATAACATCAGCGCCAAATAGTTTCTTTAAAAGGGGCAGGTTGGAGGCAAATAGTTCTTCCATGCAGCGAATATAGGATTTACCTTTTTGCTCTATGCAGTATAAACACTTCCAATGACAGAACAACTGTTGCAATATATATGGAAATTCAGGCTGTTTAACGCTGAAGGACTGAAAACCGTGGACGGTATACCGGTTGAGATCATTAAAACGGGTGACCAAAACCACGATTCAGGCGCGGATTTCAACAATGCCCGGTTACGGATTGGCGATATGGTATGGGCGGGCAATGTGGAAATAGAGCTGGAATCGGCTAATTGGGAACGTCACGGCCATAGTACCGACGCATCCCACAAAAACACCCTGCTGCTGGTATGCCTGGAAAACAACCTGAAAACGGAAATCGCCCTGCCAATTGTAGAGCTTAAAGACCGTGTTAATAACAAGCTTGAAAATATTTACCAGGATATGATGGCATCGCTGGCTTTTATTCCGTGCCAGCAATTTATTAACCGGGTAGATGGTTTTACTTTACAAAGCTGGTGGCTGCGCATACTGGCCGAACGACTGGAACATAAGATTGAACCCATTTTATCTTCTTTAATTCAAAATAAAAATAACTGGGAAGAAACATTTTACCATTTCCTGGCACGCAATTTTGGCTTTAATACCAATGCCGTACCTTTTGAATTACTGGCTAAAAGCATACCCCTTACCGTACTGGCTAAGCATAAGAATAGTTTATTGCAGCTGGAAGCCCTGTTACTGGGACAATCCGGGTTGTTAAAGACGGAGAAGCAGGATACTTTTACAGGTATATTAGCCACTGACTATAAATTTCTGTCACACAAATATTCTTTGTCAGCTATAAACCCTGCACTCTGGAAATTCAGTAAAACACGGCCTGCTAATTTTCCAACGGTAAGGATAGCACAGTTTGCGGCACTGATACACGCTTCTTCACACCTGTTTTCTAAAATACTGGAGATAGAAAAGCCTAAACAGTTACAAAAATTATTTGAAATTAAAACCTCGCCTTATTGGGAAAATCATTACCGGCCAGGGACTGAAGTACCTGCTGCTAAAACAACTTTGGGCGATGATGCCATCCAAAATATTTTAATTAATACGGTAGCACCCTTTTTATTTGCCTACGGCCATAGTAAAAATAATGACGACTACAAACAGCGTGCATTGAACCTGCTGGAAAGCCTGCCCAAAGAATCCAACACCATTATCCGCAGGTATGAGGACCTGGATATAAAACCCCAAACAGCTGCCGACAGCCAGGCAATATTGCAGATGTACAAACACTGGTGCAGTGCTAAAAAATGCCTGCAATGCAGGATTGGGCACAAGGTGCTGAGCGGGTGATATAGATTCCCGCCTGAAGCGGGAATGACCATAATCACTCCGTCATTCCCGCTCAGGCGGGAATCCTTTCTGTTTTGGCCTGTTTCAGTAACCGCCAGTAAATATAACCGCCGATTAATAATATAAATATGGCTATTAATTGTGAATGCGACAAAAGCCCATTAAATACAAAACCCCGCGCCTCATCTCCGCGGAATTCTTCGGTAATACTACGTCCAACGCCGTAAATAAGGGTGTACAGCAGTATTAACTGCCCGTGAAACTGTTTACGGTTGTGCCGTGCTACCAGCAACACAGTAATACCAAGTACCATGGCAGCATCATATAGCTGTACAGGATACAGTGGTTGCCCCAGAGGCAGGGCGGCACTTTTGGGGTGGGTAAAAACCAAGCCGTGCGATGGGTGGCACACCTGCCCGTGGCAGCAACCGGCCATAAAACAGCCCAGTTTTCCAAATCCATGTACCAGCGTGCCTGCCACTGCTACAATATCAAAGGTTTCGAGTATGGGTAATTTATTTCTCCGGAAAAACCATATAAAGGTGGGCAGGGCAAACAGGAATGAGCCGTAAAACACAAAGCCTCCGCCCATGTTCTTAAACATTTTAGACGGCTCAGCAATATAAGTGGAAGGATCTTCCAGGTAAAAGAACACTTTGCCGCCTACAAAAACCGCTACAAAAGCCCAGATAAACATTTCGCTGATTTTGTCGAGGTTCAATCCCAGCTTTTTGCCCCGCCACAGGCAGTAAATAAAGCCAAGTATTACCCCCAGCAATATCATTGCCCCGTAGCTATGCATGGTAATATACTCACCAAAAATGCCCTCCAGAAAACCGGGCGACCTGAAACGGAGCAGTTGTGGGTACATAAGTGCAAGTTAGGAATTTAAGGGTATGATTTTATGACAACATTTAACGCTGAAACGCTTCATAAAATGAGAACAAAAATACCATCAAAGCTTTCTCAATTTATTCATCAATTCAGGCAACTCCCCTATAGCGGCCATTTCACGGAGACTTCTCCGGTTTTCCTTGGCGGGGGCGCCAAAATATAACTTACCGCCCTCCAGCGATTTACTTACCCCGGACATGGCTAATACCACAGCACCCTTACCTATAACCACCTCTTTATTAACACCTACCTTGCCCCAAAGGATAACATTGTCTTCAATTTTGGTTACACCCGCAATACCTACTTGCGAGGCAAAAATGCACCGCTCCCCCACCTGGGTATCGTGCCCGATGTGCACCTGGTTATCCAGCTTAGTTTGCCGGCCAATAATGGTATCGCCACTCACACCGCGGTCAATGGTGCAACCGGCACCTATTTCCACATCATCATGAATGATAGTGCGGCCGCAGCTGTGCATTTTGTTAAAGCTGCTGTAATAAAAAGCATCGCTGCCAATGGTAGTATTGGCGTGGATGATAACGTTATTGCCTATTTCGGTATCATGGTATAGTACCACGTTGGGATAGATAATGCAGTTGTCGCCTATCTTTACATTATCGCTGATAACAACACCCGGGTGGATAATGGTATTCTCCCCTATCAGCACATTACTGCCCTTAGCAAAATTGGTTAACTGAGGTTTAGGCGTAGGGCTGAAGTGTTTGCACAGCAAGGTATAATCACGGAAAGGGTCGTCGCTTATCAGCAGGGTTTTTCCTGGGGGGCACTCTACTTCTTTATCAATCAACACCGTAGTAGCAGCCGATCCCAACGCCTTTTTGTAATACTTCTCAATGTTTACAAAGGTTATATCCCCTGGCTCTACCATGTGTATCTCATTAATACCAGTTACGGCAAAATCTTCAGGCCCCACATAGCGGGCATTAATAAGTTGGGCTACTTCACCCAGGGTGTAACGGCGCGGAAACTTCATGCTACAGAATTTTGCCCCAAACTTACAGGAATAGGTTGATTTTTGTGGCGCGCACTCTAAAAAATGCGCAGGGTATATTTATTGGTGGAATAATAAGCCCCTTTGCCGGTTGCCGTATGTTCAAAAACACATTCAAAGCCTTTAAAAGTCGCAATTACCGGCTGTACTTCGCCGGGCAGTCGGTTTCACTTATCGGCACCTGGATGCAGCAAACTGCCGTTAGCTGGGTAATCTATTCCCAAACCCACTC
>DASPJH010000199.1:0-3145 GCA_035628715.1 Bacteroidia bacterium | reverse complement strand
CCCGAATAAAGCGATGTATTCTCAAAAAAAGCTGAATCGTTTACGCAAACACTCTCGGTGGTAAAATCAACTTCGGGATTAAAATTAACCGAAAGAAAATGTATGCTGGTGTCCCGGCATCCTTTATCACTGGTGGCAATTACCTGCATCTGGTACCTTCCGTTTACATTAAACTTAACAGGGGGGGCAATATCCAGGTTAAAGGTATCGCGTGTACTGAATATCCACCGGTAGCTTACTGAACCGCTGGATATGGACGAGGAATTATTAAAAACAAAATAGTTATCTTTTTCACACTGGGAAGTATCGTTTATGCCTATTTGCATATCTGCCCTGGGATGCACCAATATTGGCTTTGTTACCGAATCGGAACACGAGCTGTCTGTTGCTACTTTAAGACTGACAGAATGCGTGCCGGTAGTACCAACGGCAACACTGGTAAATGGCTGGTTGCTTATAAGCGCACTGTCAAGCATCCACTCGTAATGCGATATGCGCCCTTCTGTAGTGGTAGCCACGCTGTTCAGTTTAAAATTATTTCCCTTAAAACATTGCTCAGGATTATCAATGCCAAAATCAACCGTTGGTTTAGGGTTTACGCAAATGGTTTTCGAAGCGCTGTCTGCGCACCCATTGTTGGATGTAACCAGTAATTTAACCCTGTAATTACCCGGCGTACTATAACTAAAAGTGGTATCGCCTGTGGAAGTATATTTACGGCCATCGCCCGCATGCCATGTATTTACCCCGGTAAGTGCCGGTTTAGTTTTGTCAGAAAACAGTATGTTTTTATGCGTGCAGGGAACCGTATGATGAAAAGCAGCTTTCGGCCGTGGTTTTACATATACTGTTTTTGAAAATGTGTCAGAACAGCCGTTGGATAATTTGGTAATCAGGCTAACTGTCCGCATTCCTGTATCCGAATACAGTTTATTTTTCTGAAGGCCTGTAAATGTTTCCCCGTCATCAAAATCCCAGTTATGGCCGGTGACCGTTCCACCATTCGCAAAGGTGGTAGTATTAATAAATTTTACAGTGTCGGGATAACAAACATCTGCAACAGTAAAGCTTACGGAGGGTGATGGAAATATAGTATAGTTTAAGCTCACTGTATCATTACAGCCATTGGTATCCAAAGCTGCCATGCGCATCGGAAATGTACCTGTATCGGTATATTTTTTAACCGGATGGGAGGCAGTGCTGTATGTCCCGTCTCCAAAATCCCACCAATACCCGGTGATTTTTCCGGGTGTATCTACAGATGAAAGCTGACCCGGTGTAAATAAGTTATCATTAAAACAAAGTTTCGGATAATGGAAAAACACAGCCTGGGCAGAAGGATTAATTACAATTGTTTCTTCTGTTGAGTCTGCACACCCCTCGTCACTCACAGAAATAATTTTAACGGTATATTTACCATAGTGTTTAAAATGTTTGGTTACAATAGAGTCGGTATATACGGTATTTAAAGAATCGCTGAATATCCAGCTTAATGTTGTTTTTTTTGAATTGTTAAAATACCGGGTTGTATCAGCCAATACTAGTTTATTATTTTTTACGCAGGCCTCGCGGGAAACAATAGCAAATCCAGGTGCCGGGTCTGCCATTGTTTTAATTTCCCTGTATAAAGTATCAGTAAATAGCGTATTGCCACCCGTTTCAACAATAACTTTTATATTATAAATTCCATGTTTGTGATAAACTTTTGTAATATTTTTTCCTGTGTCCTGCGTCCCGTCGCCAAAATCCCACTGATAGGATAATATATCTTTAGTATCACCGATAACTTCAAAATCAAATTCAAGCCGGTTACACTCAGGCGCAGAAACAGCAATATCAATTTCAGGTTCGAAAAAAAAGCTCTGGTTGAAAGATGGCAAGCCCCACGCTGATACCCGTGGGGCAACGCTTAAGTAATGCGGAATAAAATCGCAGGTTGCACCCGGTTTTTCGGGATAATTGATAACTCCCAACGAGTCCTTACCAAAATTAGCCATGTAGATTTTGCCATCAGTGGCTAACTGTAGTGCACCCGACGGGGACGAAAAATTTACTGAATATTTTGAAGCAACAATATCCGATAACGAACCGGCTTTTAGGTCGAACTGGAAAAGCTGCGATGGATTGGTTGTTATAGCCGTAACATATAAATACCTGCCGGAAGCAGAAAACTCAACGCCATAAAAAGGCAGACTGGGAAGAGTGAGGGTTTCGGCATTACTAACCACGCCAGTGGCATTGTTAAAATCAAAAAGCTCAATAAATCTTCCGAAAAACTCGGCTGCTGCCAGTTTCTTACCGTCAGGAGATGCTTTAAGATACCCAATAGCCAATGCAGACTGGCTTAAACCGGTAGAACTGACCACCGCGGTAGAATTAACCCCTGTTTTTGTAACCAGGTAGGCGAAAAATGAATTATTACTGGTTTGATGGGTAAGCACCCATGTATCTCTGCCGTTTTTATGTTTTATGGCAGTAAGTTTCTCTCCCGATAGCGTTAGTAATTGTACATTTTTAAGGCGCACATCGCCCTTACCTCCATTGAGCGAAGTATCAACAACCGAGTAGGCAAACTTTTTACCGGCACCCGTTGTAAAAACATAGAAAACATGGGGTGTATCAGGGTTTTGTACAATTATGCCTGATTGCGTAGAGGATAAGTCGCCAGTAAGGCTGTCGCCATTTGGCATTTGTGCGTGTGTTTTATCGTAAACCTTTATCCCATCAGTATAAAACAGCAGCTGGCCAAACTTATTGCAAACGGTGGCACACCCTTCATACGTATTTATTGCTCCGTTGGTGAGTACCTTAGGTGGGGTAAAGTTAAAATCCAGCCCGGCATTGTGACCAAAATACCACACGCTCCCTTCTTTTTGTGCCCGGATGCTGGTTAGGGCGAACAGGAAAAAGAAAGCCAGTATAATAGTTTTCCGCTGTAAGGGCATTCTTAAGGTAAATTAAGCAGGTTTAAAGTTACCACTAATATTATAAACATTTCAGATGGCAGGCTTTTTTATACAAAAACGGTCTTAAAAATTTTATCCGTGGTTGTTTACAATTGATGTGCACTATCGCAGCAAGGTTACTGACCCATTATATATGCTGACTTTATTTTTAAGATCCATAATGCGCACGGAATACATAT
>DASPJH010000198.1:0-3039 GCA_035628715.1 Bacteroidia bacterium | reverse complement strand
AACTGCCATCTGAAATTTTAGTTATTACCGGTGACACCCACATAAATGGTAACTTTTGCGGTTGCAGCAGCCCTGCATTTTCGCCTGACTGTAATGACAAGCCCGTTGCCTGCCCGCCGTCAGGGCCGTACCCAAAACCTTTTACCTGCAGGTGACTTTCTGCCAATGCCCGCAAGGTGGCTACCAGCTGATTTTTCGTAATCCATTTCATATCAGCAGTTGTCTTCGCTTTCGTCAATGAATAAGCCTGAAAAGCCTGAGTTACGCGGATTGCCAAGATACATGCCTGTTTGGTACGTATTTGTTTTAGGCCTTATAGCATCCATAGTTACATTACCTTCCAGCCATAACGGATAGGATGTATGATTTTGCTGCAGGTATTTTACCACCCGTTTTGCATACCATTCCGCATGGTTGAGATAATAATTCCTTATTTGGTCCAGCTGTTCCGGATTTGCTTCCTGTTTGTTATCCGCCCAGGCAGCATTGTTCATATACCGGTAGGTAAGCGGGTTGGATAACTCAGCCAGGCAATAATACTTAATAGTTATCTGCAGGTAACTATCCAGCAGTTTTTTATTAAGTACAGAAACCGTGTTGTCTTTAATCTGCGTTTTAATTTCACCGTACAAGGCTGTGCCTAAAACTGTCTGGATATAAATATCCTGCACCATCAGTATTACAGGATTCACCAACTTGTTATCTGTTGTTTCACTGATTACGGTATCCTCCTTCAGCCTGTCAGCTGAAATAAAATATATATTTTCCATGCAATTGAATTATTTATAGTTAATTTATAGTCCTGACTATCACGGTTTGCCCGTTATATATCTCCGGGCCGCATGTAATCACTCCTTCGGCTTCCAGTTTATCCAGCCGGGTTAATACTTCTGTCTCTTCCAGAAAACAAGCATTGGCAATTTGCTCAATCGTAGCGTGGTTGTTTGCCGATACCGACATCAGTATCTTTTCATCTTCCCATCCCAGGTTAATGCCTTTACTTTGAAAAGAATATTTTCTGAACTTTTCTTCGGAAACCATGGCGCTGTTTTCCAGGGGAAAGCCATAGCGCGCAAGATATGAGCGCTTTTCATCGGCAGTAAGACACTCAGAAATATCCTGGCCGGGAAGTAAAAAGCCTATGCCAATCGGTTCTGTTGAAGCCAGGGTTAGCTTTGAATGTATACCGTTTACAACTGCCAGGCTGTTGAGTAGCTGCTCAATTGTTTGCCTGCGCTTATTGACATACGTATTGCGGAATAATTCATAAGCCTCCCTCAATTCATTACGACCTCCCAACTGCCCGGGAGTACGCACGCCAAACAGCATAGGACTGGTAACCCGATGGCCCACAAATATGGTATCCATAACCGTTTGCTTCAGATGCTCATATTGCTTATCCATTTCATTGGGGCGCAGCTGCAGAATATGCGGGAGATGCTCAGTGTTATTGGTAAAGTATAAAATAATTTCACCTGCATTATCTGTTCCGGTGATTTTACGCTTCACCTGCCTTTCAATCACACCTTGTTCTTCTACGGTAGGAATGCCATTAGTAAAAGTGAGCATAGTTCCTGCCGAAAAACCAGTTTTAATGTTATTGAGGTGAAAGTTGCCAATTTCAATCTCTGTTTCAATTGCTGCATTACAGCCCAGGTAGCCGGGTAGCGGATACACCTTCATTTGCGGACTGTATTCCCTGAAATACAAAATACTTTCCCGTTGCGGAATATTAACGTCAAATGCCGGCCACTCTTTTAAATCCGCTGGTTGCCGGGTAGCCCCGGCATATTTGGTGCCGAGGGATTGCTGCTCGGTCCACTGGTTGGATGTGTAAATCACCGACGCATCTTCGTTAATCCGGCAGGTGGCCCAATCGGCGTGATATATTTCGGTAATCTTACCGGTAACAATATTCTGGTAGATTTTTAAGGCAAACCCGTTAAATAATTCATAATCCAAAATAGTCTTTTCCATTACCTGGTTCAGGCTTTCAAAACGGTTGGCTTTTGCTATAAAGCGCATGGCCAATGCTTCTGAAGTTTCTTCAGCTGCTACACCTTTACCAAAAATGTAATCCTTTTTGCCGCTTACAATTGCCTGGTGAGTAGGCGAGCCATTGTACAGGTTGATTAAATAATCGGGATAATCATTCTTTTCGCCGTAGTTAATCCAGTCAAAACGGCGAGACTCTTTAAACCGTGGCGGTTTATGCCAGGTGGGCACTTTTAGCGTGGTGAAATAATACTTTTGCTTATCCATTGTATACAAATGCGTTTATAGGTTGACCGTTATACTGATATTCATTAGGTGTTTCGCCGGTTACATATAAAATACCTGTTTCCACCAACTCGTTAGCCTGCTCAGGGTCGAGGTTGGCGGCAGACATTTGCGCAAACACGCGGTATTGCCAGAAATCCTGCTCAGCAAGTTCTACCTCACCTAATAAGGCGTCAGGACTCGTTTTTTCAACCACGGTAAACAAGTTGTACCGTTCCTTAAACTGCGAAGCATCCGCGGCAATAAAAGTTTTGGAAGCCCTGGTTTGGGTACCGGTAAACTCAAACAGGTAAACCGGATCGGGTATGGTGGTTTTTTCGGTTAGGGTAAGCGCTAGCACATTGCTCTGCCCTTTTGCAATTAATATCATCAGGTATTAATTGTAAAAAATGAATTTTGGGCAAGATTTTTTGAAAAAAATTTTTTACACTCCTGTAACTCATTAAAAATTAAAGCCGTACAGAAATCCCTTCCTGTACGGCTCTCACTTATTGGGTTCTTATGTTGCTTTTATAAGGTTTTTACGCTCCTTACCTTAATCACCGGCTCCATTATGTATTCGCCGCTGCCGGTTTTGTGTATGGATTGTTCAGCGTCATAGTCCAGCACAATCTCCAGATGCTGGTCTACGGTTATATCTGTATCCAGGTTTATCTTAATACCCGAGTTATATGCGCTGGGTACTTTCAGGTCAAATGTTCCTACAGAATCTACCACCACCGTATTGTTGGTGCCCAAAATCAACCGCATCTGTGTTAC
>DASPJH010000197.1:0-5098 GCA_035628715.1 Bacteroidia bacterium | reverse complement strand
TTCAGCTTAAGCAGGCCACTCCAGCGGTTATCCAGGTAAGGTGTCCACGCGGTGTTAGGGTACAGCGACGACACTACCTGGTTGGGAGGATTTTTAGTAAAGTTATCCGTTGAAAAATTTCTTAAGGACACAAAATACCTTAGTCTTTTAGGATTTCCGGGGAACAGCCATTTAGACGGTCCGCCAATAGAAAGCTCCGTTACCTGTGAGTTCCAGGCGGAGCTCCAGTCTTTATTAAAGCCAAAATTATCCCGCTTGTGCAGCACCGAAATCTCAAGGCTATCGCCGCCTGAGCGGGTTTTAACATTTACCACACCTGACGTAGCATCGCCCACATCCGCAGATGAGCCGCTGGTATTTATATCAATCTCATCAAGTGCATTAGAGCCAATGTCAATACCAAAACCAGTACCTGCCAACGGGTCCCGTGCCGAAACACCATCAATCAGGAAGCCGGATTCGTAAGTACGACCACCACGGATAAATACCCCTGAAGGCGTGCTTACCACACCGGGCTGTGTGTTAATTATAGCGCCTATCTGGCGAACGGTACCTTCCGAAATCTGGTCGTTGGTAACAACAGGGTTCGGTCTGGGTGTTTCCACATCCACCAGCGGTTTTTCACCTATAATTACTACCTCGCTGGCCTCAATAGTCTGTTCCGAAAGCTCCACGTCTTTCACTATGGTTTCACCGGCCCCTACTTTCACTCCCGTAAGCAATACGGTTTGGTAGCCTATCTGGCGCACCTCCAGCGTATAGGTTCCCGGCTGCACGTTTTTAATTTCATAATAGCCCTCCATGTCGGCGGCATCCCCGATAGAGGTACCTTTCACCTGTACAGAAGCGCCTATCAGGCCTTCTTTGATAGCAGCATCAGTAACCCGGCCTTTGATTGTACCGTTTTGAGCCCCGGCAATAAAGGGAACAGCCAAGAAGATTATAAGTGAAATGCGTTGTATAAAAGCACCCATATTTACTGCTTTCAAAAATAGTTACATCCCGGCAAATCACCATTACGGATGTATTAAATATGGGCCGGAAAACAGATGATAACAGTAAGTCTTTATTTTAACAGCTCGTCCAGCACATCATCATTCTTAAAGCCAATACGCTTCCTGGGTGCCTGCGGTGGATTCAGCAATTGTTTTAAAGCTGAAAATATCATCTGCATATCTTCATCATGGCCTGATACACGGCCTTCCAATTGCTCCAGTTTTAACAGTATATCCTTGTTAGTAAGCACAACTTCACGCAGTTTGGTATATACACGCATAATATGGATATTCATCTGTATGGCCCGCTGGCTGTTTAGTACACTGGAGAGCATAAGTACGCCGTGCTCGGTAAAAGCATAGGGTAAATATCTTTGACCACCCCAACTTGAGGTCACAAATTGTGACCTCAAGTTTATAAGTTCGTGATTTGTAGTTTGAAACATGAAATCTTCAGGAAAACGTGCTGGATTTCTTTTTACTGCCTGGTTTAACACTTTCGTTTCAACCCCGTACAATTCTGCTAGGTCTTTATCCAGCATTACTTTATAACCTCTTACCAGGTAAATTTTGTTGATGATTGCTTCTTCTGTTATAGTTGAGACTGCTGTCATGTTTGATGATTTATGACGTTTTATTCTTCGCACGAGCAAAAAGTAAATGGAATTAATAATCTTGAGGTCGCATTTTTGCGATCTCAAGATTATTAATTAAGTATTTTAGCAAGCAATGACAAAACTGAGTTACATATTACTGTATGGATTATTGTTTACTTTATCAGGTTGTAATAAAAAGGACCGGCTCATTAATTACTACGAGGAAAATAAGAATCTGCTTCACGAAACAAAAGAACAATTAGTAAAAATTAAAAGCTATTTCCCCTTTACTGAAATAAAGCTGAAACGATACGGAGAAAAAGGCAAGGTTTATTTCCACTACCAGACGAGCGAAACATCTTTTAGTTGCGCCGTATTTTTAGATAATGGCGACTATGCGACAGACCAAGATTTTAATGGATTTGACGGCTATGGCTACATGAATCTTGTTAAAAGGGGCGAGTTTAAGCCTCTTATTCAAAATTTTATTAAAACAAATGCAAAGTCATTAAGCATAGAAGATGAGCAAGGAGTATTTTTTGCACTTACCAACCGCGGAATCAAGAGTAATAATTATGATGTTCAGGGGAGGAGTTTTATTCGCCGATAGTACGTTCGATGCTGAGCATTCAGGAATTATTACAATGTTAGATACGGGTGTCTATATTTTTGATACAGTAGTGGATTAATCCTTTTATCTTTTATACTCCTACAATCTTAATTCGGGCAAACAAAAAACCCGCGCTTTCAAATATTTTGCTGGCTCAATAAGGGTTCAATATTTTTGAACCCCTGCCAAGATTACGCAGGCAGCTGCAGTAAAACGGCCAGCCCTGCAATTTTGCCAAATCCTGTCCTGCATTACTTTGTACCCTCTTACAAGGTAAATCTTGTTGATGATTGCTTCTTCGGTATAGCGGCTGTTGCTGTCATATTAAATAGTTCTGACAGCTTTATTCCTTTATAAGTAAAGATAAACGGAAGGTCTGCATCCGCAACGCCGCAATTCGCAGTTTCGTTCTTTAAGTCTACTTAGGTCGTCCTAAAACATAGGATATTGAAACCCCGTATGTATTCAAATAATTTGTATACCGGTAGTCAGGAGAGGAAACAACGACCAAACCGGGCGTGCCAAACAGGTAAAAGCCTAACCCTTTATCTTTTTGATAACCGGCCAATAGGTATGGGTAAATAACAAAACGCCTGAACTCATCATTTTTGGAATTACCAAATCTTAATTTGTGATTTTCATTCCTGGTTTGGCCGGATTCATTTACTTCCAGGTTGCCTCTCCCAAAAACAGCGGCATTTAACTCAGGCCCAAGCCCAAAAACGAGTTTACCGCCAGAGATTCTTGGCTGGTAAGTAAATAATAATGGTACGCTGACGTAATTAATGGAATATTTTGCGGTGAATGGATTCGGGTTATATAGATAGTATACAGGGTCGAGTCTATAGGACTTATTAATAAATTGGATAGCTGGTTGGAAATACCACGACCTGGCGATGTACACCTGTGCAAAAGCTCCGGCCTGGAAACCTGTACCAATAACGTCTTCAAAGTGCGAGTGCAAATCCGCACTGCTACTTCCTCTTGATAAATTCGCACCCGCCTGAACTCCCCAGTTAAATTGCGCCTTAGCTGATAAGCAGGTACATAGGCATATAATCAAAAGCAGTTTTTTCATAGCAGGTAATTGTTAAAGCAATTTAAGGGTTTAACGGATATTATAAGGTATAATTATAATTACATCCTGCTTTTCTACTAAATCAAAAATGTCTGTAAGCAGATGATAAAACGAAAAAAACCCGCACCATCCGGTACGGGTTCAATATTTTGGTGTATTGTAAGGGCTTAAGATATTAAGCCCCTACCACACAAATTACGCAGGCAGCTGCGCAGTAAAGCGGGTCAGTTTTGATTTTTGGTTGGCCGCTTTGTTTTTGTGTATAATGTTTTTCTTAGCCAGTTTATCCAGCATGCTGTATACTTTAGTTAAAAGTGATTCAGCCTCTTTGCGGGTTTTACTGGTACGGATGTTTTTAATCACAGTACGTGTGCTTTTAGCCTGGTAGCGGTTACGAAGCCTCTTAGCCGCATTGGCCCTTATACGTTTCTCTGCTGATTTATGGTTTGCCATTTCGCGTTAGTATCTCTTTTTTAAGGGTTGCAAATATACGTCTTTACTTTATAAAAGAAAAACTTTTTACCTTTTTTGGTAATCTTTAGCTTTGCGCTCCGCAAAAATAAGCAACCCCCCACAGAATGAGTCAGCAGGAAGATATTTTTAAGAAAGTAGTATCGCATTGTAAAGAGTATGGATTTGTATTTCCGTCAAGCGAGATATACGATGGATTAGGCGCCGTGTACGATTACGGCCAGAACGGTACTGCCCTGAAACGCAACCTGCGCGAGTACTGGTGGAAAGCCATGGTGCAGATGCACGAGAACATTGTAGGTATTGATGCTGCTATATTTATGCACCCCACGGTATGGAAAGCCAGCGGACACGTAGACGGTTTCAGCGACCCGATGATTGACAATAAGGACAGCAAAAAACGTTACCGCGCCGATCAGCTGCTGGAAGACCGTATTGAAAAATACATGAAGGACGGCAAGACGGAGAAAGCCGGCAAGCTGCAGATTGCTATGGACGAGGCGCTGAACAACAACAGCCTTTCCACCCTTCGCGACCTAATTGTAGAACATGAAATTGCCTGCCCCATCAGCGGTACACGTAACTGGACCGATGTGCGCCAGTTTAACCTGATGTACAGCACCCAGATGGGCAGCGTGGCCGACGAATCGGATACGGTGTACCTGCGCCCCGAAACGGCACAGGGTATATTTGTTAACTTTTTGAATGTGCAGAAAACCGGCCGGATGAAAATACCGTTCGGCATTGCCCAAACCGGTAAGGCCTTTAGGAACGAGATTATAGCCCGCCAGTTTATTATGCGGATGCGCGAGTTTGAACAAATGGAGATGCAGTTCTTCGTTCGCCCCGGCACCGAGATGCAATGGTATGAATACTGGAAGGAAGCCCGCCTGAAATGGCACCTGGCGCTGGGTACTCCTGCCGAAAAATACCGCTACCATGACCACTCCAAGCTTGCCCACTACGCCAATGCTGCGGTGGATATTGAGTTTGAATTTCCTTTTGGTTTTAAAGAAGTGGAAGGTATCCACAGCCGTACTGATTTCGATTTGAAACAGCACCAGGAATTCAGCGGCAAGAAAATGCAATACTTCGATGCTGAGCTGGACGAGAACGGCAAACCCTACGGTAACTACATCCCTTATGTAATAGAAACTTCTATAGGTTTAGACAGGTTATTCCTGCTTACCATGTGCAATGCCTACCACGAGGAGGAAGTGCCCACTGCCGACGGTAAAACCGATACCCGAGTGGTGCTGAAGCTGCATCCGGTATTAGCCCCCGTAAAACTTGCTATTTTTCCGCTGACCAAAAGAGACGGCCTGCCCGAGAAAGCCCGCCAGATAAT
>DASPJH010000196.1:0-4060 GCA_035628715.1 Bacteroidia bacterium | reverse complement strand
TGACGCAGCCCCGGGAACAAATATTTCGGCTTTCAGCTTCCATATCTGCTCATTCACTTCGGCAAAGCTCATGATGTTGGAAGCGCTCAGTTTATTGCCTTCACGGGTAGCAAAAAGGTGTTTTATTTCATCAAAGGTGACACCTTCTTTTTTAATCAAACCACCATCGCGGTCAATAATACCCACTATGGTCACACCGTTCTTGGCCAGGTAATAAGCAGCCGCTGCGGCCACGTTGCCCCATCCCTGTATAATGGCAGTTTTGTAATTTAGGTTACCCCCATAAATATGGTAAAAATGGCGCACAGCCTCGGCCACGCCCCAACCGGTAATCATATCTGATACGGTATAAGGTTTGGTAGTATCGGGGCTGTAACGGGCATCATCCAGCACTTTGGTTACACCCAGCTGCAGGTTTTTGATGCGACGCTGCTGCTCAGCTTCGTCGGTAATTTTCAGGTGGCTTTTCACCACGCATTCCTGCGGATGTTGCACGCCGTTGGCCTGTGTAATGGGTATTACCTCGTGTATTTCATCCACGTTCAAATCGCCACCGGTACCGTAATAATTTTTAAGCAAAGGAGCCACAGCTTTGTACCAGCGCTCCAAAACACCACGCTTGCGCGGGTCGGCAGGGTCAAAATTAATTCCCGATTTAGCGCCGCCAATTGGAGGACCGCATACCGAGAATTTCACTTCCATGGTTTTGGCCAGCGATTCCACTTCGTATTTATTAAGGCCTTTGCGCATACGGGTTCCCCCGCCTGACGCACCGCCACGCAGCGAGTTAATTACCACCCAGCCTTCGGCTTCGGTTTCGCTGTCTTTCCATTCAAAAACTATTTCAGGACGTTTATTCTGAAATTTATCCAGCAGTGTTTTTAATGATTCGTTATAAAACATTCTCTTTATACTCCTAAAAAATATATTAATTCAGTCCTGAAAAATCTCCGTACAGTGAGCCACCGGTATTATCCCTGCGGGCACCTGTAACACTCGACAATACATTGATTTGATTTTTTACGCGCAATACTCCCAACAGGCCAAAAATCAACGCTTCTTTATATTCTACTATTCTTTTGTCTTCGGGAACGATAAACTGGGCATCGCTGTGGGTGCTCATCAGTTCCATCAAAGTAGTGTTGTAGGCCCCGCCGCCGGTTACCAGCACTTTATAGCTTTCAGGATTGCCTCCGCTCAGGGTTTCAATGGTTTTAGCAACCTGGCCGGCAATATGGTCGGCAAGGGTTTTCATCAAATCTTCCTGTTTGTTGCCTCTTTCGTAATCCCTTACAATCGGCCAGAATTCGCTGTTAATCCACTCACGCCCCAGCGACTTAGGACCATTTTGATTATAATATTCCAGGCCGTTAAGTTTCTTCAGCAGGTCATAGTTGATACTGCCCTGTGCAGCTGTTTCGCCGTTTTCATCAAAGTCTTTACCCAAATTGCGGGCAATACGATTAAGAATAATGTTACCGGGGCAAATATCAAAAGCAGTGATGTTGCTGCTCACATTTGCTGATATGTTGCAAAACCCGCCTATATTAAGGCATGCATCGTATTGCTGAAACAGCAGTTTATCGCCAACAGGAACCAAAGGAGCGCCCTGGCCGCCAAGCGCCACATCCACCGTACGGAAATCGGACACTACCGGTAAGCCTGTAGATGCATGCAGGGCTGCCCCTGAGCCCACCTGTGCGGTTATACCGCCTTCGGGCTGGTGAAATACCGTGTGGCCGTGCGAGCTGATAAGGTGCACGGTAGCGTTATGTTTTTTAATAAACTGGTTTACCAGGCTACCCAGGTACATACCATAAAAAGTATCGGTTTTAGCGTAAATAACAGGGGTTTGCTTTCTTAATTGTGAAAGCCGGATACGCCATTTAGAATCGTAGGGTACCGTTTCAGCTTCCATAATCCTGTAGTTCCATTGGCCAGCCTCTTCCCAAAGTTCACAAAGGGCTAAGTCAACACCGTCCATTGATGAGCCCGACATAATTCCAAGAACATTATATTTCATATCTATGCAGTTTGTTTCAAGCGTGTGTGTTTATTTACAGGCAACCCGCAGCAAAAAGAATGTAATAAATGACCGCTTACAGGTTACTCATGTTGCGGTGCGAATTTATAAAAGTTTGCTTATAAACGGGGAAACAGGGAAAGCTTATTGTTTAAATGCTTCCTGCATGGATTGAAGGTTGGCAAGATTAAGCGGCTTGTGAAAGAAACCCAAAAGACTTTTGTAGTCTTTCATCTTTTCAATATCCGAAGGATCTTTTGATGAAGATAGTATGTAGATGCGGACATTTTGGCCATCAATGCTCTGGAGACCTTCTTTTTCAACAATATCCATAAAATCCCAACCGGTCATCATGGGCATATTTATATCCAGCAAAATAATATCCGGTTTTAATGTACCTGAAATCAAATCATCGATAGCGCTTTGGGCATTGAGATATTTTGAAATCCTGGCGTGTTGAATAAACCGGTTAATAATTTTTTCATTGATGAAATTTTGTATTTCATCATCATCAATTAAACAGATATGTAGAGAACCCATTTCCACGTTTGCCCTAAAACCAAGCAAAAAGTCCTATTAAAAATCTTACTATCAGTTTATAAAGTTATAAAAACTACCGCTGTAATATTGTCAAATATAATAGGAGAGTTTTAAAAAGTGCACACTTTTTAAAATTTTTTGAAAAAACGCCTTTGAAAGAGTAGGTTTGATAGAGGAATATATCATGACTACCCGAAGAAATTTCATCCGTAATACGTCAGTGCTGGCGGCAGGTTCAGCCTTTTTAGGTTACAGCCGCGAAGCAACAGCTTATCCCTCAAAAAAAGATTTTATGAAAGCTACTGATGAGGAATTATGGAAACTGGTGCGGGCAAGCTTTCCGCTCAATCAAAAACCCATATATCTTAATAACGGAACTATGGGGCCCTCTCCATACAGTGTGATTGAAACCCAGTACAACAGTATGATGGAGGTGGACAGTACGGGTACTTACGGAGGATGGGAGGATGCCGTTCCTGCACTGGCGCGGTTTGTAAATGCCGCCCAAAATGAAATATGCCTAACCCGGAATGTAACAGAGGGTATTAATATAGTATGCTGGGGCCTGAACCTTAAAAAAGGCGACGAAGTAATTATTACCAATCACGAGCATGTTGGTAACGCTCTCCCCTGGCTAAACCGGGCCAAGCTTGACGGGATAATTCTTAAACCTGTAACCCTCGCTCCTACTGCTGCTGAAACACTGAACCGGATTAACAGCCTGATTACAAAAAAAACCAGCGTGATAGCCGTTCCGCATATACCCTGCACCCAGGGACAGGTACTGCCAGTAAAGGAAATATGTACCCTGGCTAAACAAAAAAATATTTACTCTTTTATTGATGGCGCCCACGGGCCGGGTATGCTTGCCCTTGACCTGCACGATATGGGTTGTGATTTTTATGCAAGCTGCTGCCACAAGTGGATGCTGGGCCCAAAGGGAACCGGCTTTTTGTACGTAAAACATGAAAAACTGGACGAGCTGCAGGCAAGCTGGGTAGGCGGGTACTGCGATACGGGATGGGATTTGACCTGCACGCCACCCGTATTGAACGGATACGTGGATACTGCTCACCGTTATTATTATGGTTCCATGAATGCCTCTATATATAAAGGTGTGGTGGAAGCTATCAATTTTCATGAAATGCTGGGACGCGAAAAGGTGGAGGCCCGCGTGAAATTACTGGCTGGACATTTTTATAAAAAAATGCAGGCGATGGAAGGCCGGGTGGAATTGCTGACGCCCGGGGAAGAAATATCGCGTGCCGGCCTGGTTGGATTCAGAATTGCCAAACTGCCTGGTGATGAATTTTATAACCGGGCGATAAAAGCAGGCATCCGTATCCGCTATGTTGCTGAAAACGGCCTGAATTCACACCGGGCGTCGTTTCATATATACAACTCGTTTGACGATGCGGATAAGTTGGCGGCCCTGGTGCAGGAATCTGCCTAACTTTGCATCAGAAAGGGTGTAAGCGGTGCATTTACTTTTTAACG
>DASPJH010000195.1:0-6695 GCA_035628715.1 Bacteroidia bacterium | reverse complement strand
TCTTCGGATTGTTCGCTGTCTTCGATTACGAACTTTGCCACCTTGAGCAGCAGCTGGTAGTATTTTTTGAACAGCGACTCAAATGCCTGCTCATCGCCGCCAATAAATCGTTCCAGCAGTAACTTTTCGTTTACTGTTGCTGAAAGGGATGGTGCGGATTGCAGCGACATTAGTATGCAAATATCAATAATTTGTCACACTAAAAAACAACTGCCTAAAAAGTAAATAAGTTGATTATTAAACACTTACACTACCCCAATTCTCACCCCGCATAATACGGTTGAGCTGGGTTACAGAAATACCAAACCGTTTGGCAATAAGCTTGGGCCGGGTTTTGTTATTTTTAAGCTGCCTTTTAATAACCTTTACCTTGCCCTCATTGAGCTTGTAGTTGCCCTTGAACTTATTCAGCTCGTTATTGCGAATAACGTTGGGATTGGATAGGTTATGGCTGTTTACACGGGCTTGATCGGCCCACTCAAGGTTGGTATAATAATTATTGGTTTTATCGTGATCCCGGTGAATTACCAGGTTCTTTTCAGAGTCCGGCTCTAGAAAATACTGGGCAACCAGGCGGTGAATAAGGAAACACAGGTCTTTCAGCTTGCCGTCTTTATCCAGTAACTTGGTTTTAAATACACGGTACCCACCTGATATCGTGCCATTAATAATCCGGCCTTTTTCAGAATAAGCATAGCTCTTAATTCTGCCATAATTGGAAACCTCGTAAACCGGGTGTTCGGCATAACCCTGGAAGGTTATTTCTTTCCAGGTTTCACCGGGGTAGTTTTCACTTTTAACCATTGTTAATTAATAAAAGTTGTCTAAACCTTTATCAAAAATGCCGGTGCTGCGGTATAAAAAACAGCGGATTTATTTAAGCAGCGGAATAATTATTTAATTAACAATGCACGCCGTTTAAACCCCGAAAAGGATACTTAATGTATATTTGCAGGCATGTGGAAGCAGCGATATGATAAAATATGGGCCGGAATAATCGCAGGATTAGTAGTTCCTACCCTGTTTAACTATCTGTTCAGCCTGGCATTACACTCGGAAAGTAACCTGGGCAATGTTTTATATCACTATTACTCGGTAGGAAAGATTTCGTCGTTGCTCAGTCTCAGTCTTCTCTGCAACCTCGCCGTATTTTTTATCCTGTACAGGATGAAATTAGAAATGGCGCCAAGGGGTGTAATTTTGGCTACCCTTATTTGGGGCATTGCCATTATATATTTTAAGATGCTTTAACTACAGGTTTTAATTCCTTCGTATTTAACCGAATTGGCCGGGTCGGCCTCTTTTAAAATCTCAATGATTTTGTTTTTATCTGCGGTAAGAGCCTTGCAATAAACGTTCACTATTTCATCCACCTTGGCATTAAACCAAACCTTCAGCAGCATAGAGTTGGGCATTATTTTCCAAACCTTTTGCAATTGCTGAAGCGCTTTGGTAATTTCTAGTCTGGCATCTTCAATGTTCTTATTCATTACATCCATACCCTTTATATGGTACAGGTAGCTTGCCTGGCGAACAGGCTTGAAGCGGTCGTTCAGCAGGTTTTCAATCAGCCAGTATTTATTCCTGCTGCCCCCATCATCGGTAGTTTGCCACCCGCTTACACCGCGCTGCTGTGCAGCCAGCATTACATTATAGGCTTTATTAAAATAGGCTGTTCCCCCTTCCTCTTTAAAAGAGTCAGCATCCATCCCCAACACAATGTAAATATAGTAGGCCACCAGCGATGTAAGGTTGTTGTTAAAGCTACCCTCAGTAAAATCCATGGGTTGGAAATCAACATATTCAAAACTCCATGCAGGATCTTCATGGTTCAGCAGCACAGTATTGTATGTAGTTTCAAATACCGGGCGGGTAGACTGAATAAATACAGATGCTTTAAATGAACTGGAAGCATTATCAAACTCGGCTACATTTAGCGTAAGAGACCATTCTATTTTTTCCTGGGGAAGGATTTTGTCTTCGCTCCATTTACGGTTATTAATAAACTCATTTATAGAATTTTCCAGATTTTTGAAACGTTGGGTGTTTGCTACCTGCACCTGCTTATATAGTACCTGGACTTTGCAGTTAAAATCCTGCGCCACGGCAAATACAGGCAACACAAGTAATAGTATCCAGCCAAACTTTCTCATTACAACAGCGAAATAATTTTGTTTACAATATCTTCAGCTACGTGGGTTTTGCTTTTTAGCTCAAACCCTGTATGCTGCAAGTTTTTATCAATTATAGTAATTTTATTGGTATCTCCTCCAAAACCTGCACCCTCATCTTTCATCGAGTTCAGAACGATAAAATCAAGGTTTTTATTCTTTAGCTTGTCCTGTGCATTTTCAAGCTCGTTACTGGTCTCCAGGGCAAATCCTACCAGCACTTGTCCATCGGGTTTAGCCTGCCCCAACTGCCTTAAAATATCCTTTGTTTTCACCAGCCTGATTTCCAGCACATCGCCCACCTTTTTAATCTTTTCGCCTGATATATTCTCAGGTGCATAATCGGCAACTGCAGCTGCCATTACCACTATATCCTGTGTTGGAGCTATACTGGTGCAGGCTTCATACATCTGTTGCGCTGAAGTTACGTTTACCCTGCTGATGCCTTTACCGGCTGCCTGTTGCTGGCTGGGTCCAGCCACCAGCGTTACATCAGCGCCCATACGAGCCAGCTTTTCAGCAATAGCAAATCCCATTTTACCACTACTGTGGTTACCTATGAATCTCACCGGGTCAATGTTCTCGTAGGTTGGACCCGCACTGACTAGAGCTTTTTTACCCTTTAATGGATTGGCCGTGGCAAAATATTCCTTTAAATATGCTATAATCTGCTCAGGTTCCGCCAATCGTCCGATTCCGCTTAGGCCGCTAGCCAGCTCACCATCACCGGGAGGGACAATTATATTGCCAAACTCAAGCAGCTTCCTTTCATTCTGCTGGGTAGAGGGATGCTGGTACATATCCAGGTCCATAGCAGGGGCAAAAAATACCGGACATCTTGCTGAGAGATAAGTAGCCATCAACAGGTTATCGCATATCCCGCCAGCCATTTTAGCCATGGTATTGGCAGATGCGGGAGCAATTACCATAGCATCTGCCCATAAACCTAACTCCACATGGTTATTCCATTCGCCTGTTTCACCAGCAATAAACTCGCTAAGTACCGGGTTTTTAGAAAGCGTAGAAAGTGTAAGGGGAGTAATAAAATCTTTGGCTCCGCGGGTCATTACCACTTTTACCTCAGCCCCTTCCTTAATGAACAAACGGGTAAGCGGTGCAGCTTTGTAGGCTGCAATGCTACCCGTAATGCCTAAAATAATTTTTTTGCCCGAAAGCATTATTACTCCTTTGTAGGGTTCCTGTGGTATACTTTACCTTCAAGATACTCTTCGGTGGCAATAACAGTGGGCTTGGGAAGCTTTTCGTAGTAAGTAGATATTTCTATCTGCTCGCGGTTTTCAAATACTTCTTCAAGGGTATCGTTATCAGTAGCAAACTCTGAAAGTTTGTTATGCAGTTCGTCTTTGATCTGAGCCGATATCTGGTTAGCCCTTTTGGCTATTACCACAAGGCTTTCATACAGGTTGCCGGTGGGTTTTTCTAAATCCCTAACATCCCTTGGAATGGTTGAACCCGGTACGGTTGATTTAACTATCATATTATTCTGTTGTATTACCTTTATTTAATTTATTAATTTCTTCTGTTGCTTTTGTTGAATACCCGGCAGCTTTCTTCAGGTATTCGCCATTAGGATATTGCTCCTGGTAAGAATTGTATTCTGTTATTACTTCCTGGAACAACGCCACTTGATTTGCCGGAGGACTTTGTTCAGCAAATTTATAAGCCGATTTAATTATAAGGAATTGAGCCTCTTCTTTATCAGCTTTATCCATATCCGGATAATCCTTCAATACTTGCCTGAATGCATCCACCGCAGCTCTATATTCACCCGACCTGTAGTAATGCCTGGCAGTATTATACGCTTTCGTTTTTCTTTGATTATTAATTTCTGTTATCCTGCCTGTTGCCCTGCCAGCATACTCGGCAGCCTCCTTTAGGTACATACCGTTGGGGTACTGTTCCTGGTATGATTTGTAGGCTTTTATTACATCATTAAAGCGTTCTTCCTGTTTCCCCTCTATACTTTCTTCTGCATACTTGTATGAAGCTTTTATGATCAAAAACTCAGCTTCTTCTTTTTCTGCTTCACCAAGGTCAGGATATTCCCTTACAAGGTTTTTAAAAGCTACCGCAGCTGCTTTATAATCTTCTATTTTGTAATACAGTTTGGCATTATTATATGCCTTTGTTTGCAGGCGTTTGCGACACTCATCAATCAGCTCGTTACATTTCTGAACATACTGGCTGTGAGGGTAAATATTGACAAACAATTGAAATTCCTGTATTGCCTTATACGTATACGTTTGGTCGAGATTGGCCGGGTAGGCCTCCAGGTAATTGCAGTAAGCATACATGTAAAAGCACTCCTCGGCGTATTTGCTGGTAGGATACGTTTCGTAAAAATTTCTGAAGTGGAAGGCCGCTACAGAGATTTCGTACTGGTAATACTTTGAATAAGCGTAGTGGTAATATACTTCTTCAGACCTGGCAGTTCCTCTTACCAATGGCAGCAGATCGTCAAACAGCAATCCGGCGCGGTAGAAGTCCTTTTTATTGTAGTACTTCATAGCCGCCTCGTACTTCTCATCTACAGTTCCCGATTTTAATACCTTGTTAAACTTACTGCACGAGGCCACAAAAAGGGCCAGCAGCAAAATAAGTAAAGGCTTTATTAGTTTAGTGCGTAACGGCATTGACCTGCAAAGGTATTAGTATGATGATTGAAAAACAAGCTGAAATGCTGCTTGTGTACCTACAAAAAAGATGCCTTTGCGGTTTCCCAACCACAAAGGCCACCAAAGAGCTATGAATGCTACTATAATTCGGTTACTTCTACTGGTGCAAAAAAACAGACACGGTTTAAATAGAAGGTTAAAAAACTATTACCTTGTGAAGCAGTTGGAAACAAGACCTGAAAAAATTTTATTGCTTTAAATGTTGAAATGGCTATCTTTGCCGTCCCAAAATTTACGGGGGATTAGCTCAGCTGGCTAGAGCGCTTGCATGGCATGCAAGAGGTCATCGGTTCGACTCCGTTATCCTCCACCAAACATTCAACAGCCTTTCGGTAGTTTAAACCGAGAGGCTTTTTTGTTGGTTGAAACATGGTTTAAACTGGCCAAGGTATTATTCAATTATTACCTGCTGAATTCTAACAGCATTTCCATATTTGATTTTTAACCAATATATCCCGGGAACTAAGCTCTCCAAAAGCAATGTAAAATGGCTATTTGCTCGATTATAAGCAGATTCAATTACTTTTTTACCCAGCGTATTGAATAGGATCAATGTAATATTCTCATTAGGGATTGAACCTATATAGACGTTCAGCTCTTTAGATGCCGGGTTAGGATAAACAGTAATACCATTGTTGCTTATAAGCTCATTAACTCCAATACCCGTTACCTGGTAGCAGGCCGAGGTATCCGTGCAATTATTCTGAGTAACTTCAACGGCATAACTGCCGTTTACAGCAGCAGTAAAACTTTGCGAAGTTTCGTTCGCAATTGGCGTATTGTCCGCACAGTTAAGCCATTTGTACGACGCTCCGGTAGCGATAGCGGTCAAAGCATTGGCGGTAACAGTTACACCGGTGTTTACCGAATCCACCGTTAAAGTAGTGGTGATAATGCTGTCGCAGCCAAATGAGGTTAGTAAATTATCAGGATAAATACCGGCAGTTTTGCGGTAACCTCCGGCAATAAAAATACTGTCGCCCTTACAAATAGTTGCGGTTTGTGGAATATGGTATACCGGGAAAACATCTAAGGTGTTAGCAACAATGCTGTCGCAACCCAGCGTGGTTTTGAGAGAATCAATAAATATCCCGCCTGTTTTTCTGTACCGGTGAACAATTCTTATACTATCCCCCTGGCAAATGGAGAACGATTTAAAAACTAAATGGGTGGGATTAATATTTAATGTAGTTTCAATAACACTGTCGCAGCCGGTATTGCTTGCTAAAGAATCATAATAAATTCCTGCAATTTTACGGTAGGAACCGCCTAAAAACAGGCTGTCTCCCTGACATATTGAATGGGTTAACGAAGTAAGAAATACCGGGTTTACTTTAAGTTTTGTTGTCCTGATGCTATCACAACCATAAGCAGTGGTAAAGCTGTCAATATAGGTGCCTATACTATCCTGGTAATCACCTCCCAACAATACGCTATCTCCCTGGCAAATGCTGATACTGTCGGTAATGTATACCGCGCCGCCGGGATAGGGAAGCTGGAGGTCTGCTATTCCATAATGGAATTGATATAATGAATCAAAGTAGGTGCCTGGGCTGCCATCCTTCGGAGGAAAAGTGCCGTAAACACCTGACTTACCTCCGCTGGTGTCCATCGCCGAAGCATTATTATAGGAAGAATTATAAAAAACTTTTATTCTTCCACCCCCGCCGCCGCCACCATCATCACTTGCTGTGCCTGGCCCAATGGTACCCGGGCCCCCTTTAACGCTTAAATGACCTGGAATATTTACCTTGTCTCCAATAATTAATATAGTGCTCCCAGAGCCTCCTCCACCGCCCCTGTTGGTTCCCGGAACATAGGCATCTCC
>DASPJH010000194.1:0-3223 GCA_035628715.1 Bacteroidia bacterium | reverse complement strand
ATTCGTCGAAAAAGTATCAGGAAGTTAATTACTTGAACACTTTTTGCTTTACATAGAAAAACCTCATCCTATGAAATACTTTTTTACCGTACTCATAGCCACTCTTTTCTGGAGCTCCTGCTCGCACGATGTCAGGGTTGTATCTGTCAGATCGCCTATCCTGCAGAACGATACCCTGCTAAGGCAATCCAACGATACGTTTGAGATAGTATACAACCTGTTTGATAATAACGGCCTGTTGTCATTCGCTATACATAACAAGTCTGATGTGCCGCTGTATGTAGACTGGAAGCGGAGTGCGTTTATTTCCGGCACAAAGAAATATGATTACTGGGACGACAAGGCAGAGATAGTGCTGGTTACCTCCGGGCTTTCCCTTCAATGGTTAAGGGCTTATGGCAGTACCCACCACCTAAGCTACGGAGTGATTTCAAAACCCGAACAAATTACTTTTATCCCACCGCAAACCACGGTTACCATGTCACGCTTCAGAATTGCAGGCAACCTTATTGATACCGGCCTGAAAGCGCAAAAAGTGAATAAAACCTACAAAAAGGGCACCACCACTGTAAAAGTGAAAAACTACGTGGAAGACAATTCACCGCTGAGTTTCCGTAATTTTCTGACGTTATCTTTAAAGCACGATTTTTCAGAGGAGTTTTATGTAGATCATAAATTTTGGGTGAATGAAATAACCGAAATGCCCGACAGGCAGTTTAACGGGCCCACAGTGTACGTTACTGAAGAAAACGGTTTTGTTCAAACCGGTTATACTTATCCCTACGCTCAACCCAACCGGTTTTATATTAACTTGTTTAGCGGGAATTAACTAAATGGAATTACTGGTTCCGGACTGGGATATCATCTTCTGGTTTTTCTTCGGGCCGTTATCCGTGCTCTTTGGCTTTTTGCTGTTTTTTATTTACCGGTTCACCACTACCCGCTTCGGGCTATCCCCCCAGCAGAAACGGATGATGAAATGGATGCTGGCAATTATATACATAATATGTCTTTTAATTTTGGTGTATATATTTACCGTATTACCCTTCTTATTAATAAAATCACCGGTTTATAAATAATTATGGAGATAATTACGCCTGCTTATGGATTATTTATATGGTTAGCTTTTATCATTATAATAGCGGCAACAATAAATATCCTTTTAAAGCGGAAAACAAAATTAAGAACCGGCGTTAGGTTATTTATCAGCATAGTGACAATAATTGGCCTAATGCTGCTTCTCATTCTAACTTCACTACCGGCAAGTTATTAACGCCGTATAACCACCCGTTCCAGCTGCATAGTCTCATTGTTGGTTATGCGCACAAAATATAATCCTGCGGCGTACTGGCTGCAATCAAGGCTGTAAAAGATATAATCATTGAAAGCATCCGGTGTAAATGAGTGTTTATCTACGCTTCTGCCCGTTATATCTGTAATTTCAATATCAATATTCCCGGTTTTCTCAGTGCCTTCCTTATAAATATTAAGCACAATACCTGCCGGGTTGGGATACACGGTGAAAACATCATCACTTTTTGGGCTTTGAAATAATGTATCTCCTGAACTTTTCATTTGAGAATACCGCTCTGCATACGCCAAATAGTAGCGGTCCCGTGCAAGGGTTTGCATAAAAGCAGTGTTGTATTTTTTCGAAAATGCCTCAAACATCTCTTTTTCAAACGTTGGCGTTAATATTTCGCTGCGGCCTACCAGCACCCTCTCCAATCTATCAGGAACCGGGGTCATTTCCAGGGGAAGGATTTTATCGGTTAAGTTTCGGGAAACAATCCAAAACACTTTTAGTCCCGGCACTTCAAAATAACTTTGCTTCCACGTGCTGAGCATAGCTGCGGCTTCGTCCTCATACAAACCTTCGCTCACCAGTGCCGCCTTAAATTTTTCCATTTCGTTGCTTACGGTCAGGTCCATTCCTGGTATTTGCCTTGTATTTGCCAAACTACCGGCATCCAGGCTTCCGCTCCACCATATTTCAGCTTCTCCGCCGTCATACGGCTTGTTATATACCATCACATAACTTAGCTGCTCATTACCTGTATTGGTGATGTTCAGCCGCCCTCTTTCATCAAAATTTAATTTAACAGGAATATCAAAATTGCCAATGCCCCGGTAAAAAAGATATTTCTCTGTTTCATTAAAGGGCCCCCAATTTTGGTCAGTTCCGGATACCTGCACCAGGTTCGACTGTGTTTCCCTGGGCGCCAGCCATACATGCTGGCCGGCTGCCTTTTGTGTAAGCCGGCTTGAATCGGGCGGCAAAATGGTCCCCGTCCATTCTATAAATCCATGTGTGTTGGTAAAATCCAGGAAAGTATGATTGTAAGTGGAAGGCTGGGGAACATACCCCCACTGGTCATTAATAAGATGCTGGCTGCCATTTGACCTTTGCGGGTACCACTGGCTTATCAGTCCCCCGTTAAAATCAACTTTTATTTTAAACGGTACCGATTTATCCGAATAAAAATACAACACAGGCGTTTCCATCTTCACCGTTACATTAGTAAGGGATAATGAGTTTGGCATGCCTTTCTCGTTGTAATAACGCATGGCCAGGTTATAAACAAAAGGTGGTACCGGTTCTTCAGCCAGTTGCAAGCCTGATAACCGCTGACCGTTAGAGCCGCAAAGCGTTGTAAATGTGCCCCATTCGTGCACGGTAACGCCAGAATTTTGGCCATTTAGTGAAACGCAGAAAAATAACAGCGATGTGTAAATTAATAGTTTCATAGTTAAAGAGATTAAACAAGGTATAAACGTAAAAAAACCTTAAAAAGTATCTATCCACAAACGTGTGGAAAATACCCAGTCTTAGTGAGGCGCAATCCTTTGAAAATCCAATGGTTTTAGCTATTTTTACAAACTTATTTTTTAATAAAGAAACGAAGAGAAATATGAGCGAAGCAGCTGTTAAATCATCCAACTACGGAGCCGATAATATCCAGGTTCTGGAAGGGTTGGAAGCCGTACGTAAACGCCCAGCCATGTATATTGGCGATATTGGCGTGCGCGGCCTTCATCACCTGGTATACGAGGTAGTTGATAACTCTATTGACGAAGCCCTTGCCGGGTATTGCAAAAACATATTTGTAACCATCAATGCAAACAACTCCATCACCGTACTGGATGATGGCCGTGGTATCCCTACCGGCATCCACACCAAAGAAAACCGCAGCGCCCTGGAAGTAGTTATGACCGTACTGCA
>DASPJH010000193.1:0-9390 GCA_035628715.1 Bacteroidia bacterium | reverse complement strand
CCATACAGCCCCATGCCCACATTGCTCCAGGTGGACGGAATAATAGTGGTAGCTGACAAAGGCCGGTTCACAAACTCCCATTTAGGCCCGTCGTGGTTTTGGTTAAAAGCACCTATCGGGTTCATTATTATCCCGCCACGGAAATTCAGCAATGGATGAAACTCAACATCCACCGAGGCAAACTCGATGTTGATTTCCCGCCCACCTTCTTCCAGCTCTATTTCAGTCAGGAATTTCACCCTGCTGATGATGGAAGAGGATATAAACAGCGTAAGCCGTGGGATTTGAAACGATAACCCCTCGGTCACACCGTCGGTGCCCTGGTAAAGGGTGTTAGCCTCTATGTAGCCGCCAACAGCCACGGGTGTTTTGCCAATCTGCAAAAAAGGACGGTTGTATACTGCATCCATGTTCAGTTTGGTAGTGGTGTCCTGTGGTTTTCTTTTTAAGAAAGAGGTATCTGTTTGTGCGCAAATGCCGGTATATAAACTGGCGGCAAAGGCCAGTAAGAGTAATCTTTTCATTTAAAATGGATGTAAATATTTTCGTTGTCTCCGGTTACTTTATAACTGGCGAGGTTCATCTCAGCCGGGCCCTGCAGCACCTCCCCTGTTTTACTGAACTCGCTGCCGTGTGAGGGGCAGCTTACAATATCGCCGTGTACTGACAGCTCGCTGCCCTGGTGGGTACATCGGAGCAATACGGCCGAGTACTGGTTTTCGCCCAGGCTGTATACCGCTACCGGGTAGCCTTCCACGGTGGATTTGGTCACTACCACTTTTTTAAGGCTGCCCGCGTCAGTCAAAAGGTCTGATTTTCGTATCCTCAGTTTCTCATCATCTTTCACCACATCAACATAGCTCACGGCCACGCAGCCTTCAAACAATATGGATACTCCCAGGCAGGCAAGGCAACCCAGGGCAGTAGTACGTATAAACTCTTTGCGGTGCATGGTTACAGGCTTTCTAAAAAGGTAACAAGCGCTTTTTTCTGCTCTTCGGTAAGGGCTTTGTAATTGTTGTTGCTTTGCTGGCCTTCTCCGCCGTGCAGGAGGATGGCTTCCTCAATGCTGTGCGCTCTGCCATCGTGCATCAGGAATACACTTCCTCCCTGCGAGTTGGCTGATAAGCCCAATCCCCACAAAGCAGGCGTACGCCATTCGGCCGTAGTGGCGCTGCCTTCAGTGTAGCCATCGTTAAGTGCAGGTCCCATGTCGTGCAGCAGCAGGTCGGTGTAGGGGTAAACGGTTTTGTTTGATAAGGCTGCAATAGGGGATGGGCCAGTAGTATACTGCGGTACATGGCATTTGGCACATCCAGCCTGGGTAAACAGGGTTTTGCCCTCCAGCACCCTTGCATCGCTTTGTTTGCGCTGAATGGGCGCTTTCAGGGTTTGCAGGTAAAATACCACATCCAGCAGGGTTTGAGTGGATATTTCAGGGTCGATATCCAGGCGGGTGTAAACATCTCTAGGCTCATATACGGATGTTATACCTATATCCTGGTTATAGGCCCCGGCGGTTTGCTGCACCAAATCATATACCCCTGCCTTTTTTCCAAACCGGCCTATATACATCCCGTTTTGGGTAACTGCACCCGGGCGGGGGACAGTATAAGCCGGTATGTTAATCCAGTTGGGCCGGCCCGATATACCGTCGCCATCACCATCAAAAGGGTCGGCGTAGGCAAGCAGGGCATTGTCAGGTATAGCTTCTAAAAATCCCAAACCAGTGTTGGCTGGGGCTACTATTTTACTGTGGGCCATACCGGCGGGCATTTGCTCGGGGTTAAAGCCAGGCAAAGCACGGTGCTGCAATTGCGGGCCGCCGCTGTTCAGGTACTGGTTGCCGGTGCTATCCCACTGGCCGTAGCGCACCAGCGTGGTAAACGGGTGGCCTTTGCCGTCGCCTGCATGGCAGCTTCCACACGAAGTAGCCACAAATACAGGCCCCAGCCCGTTTTCAGATGTAAACACCTCGTCGTTAAAAGCTATGTCGCCACGGAGGAAACGCAGGTTCTCCTCGTGGCTCAGGCCTTCCACCGGGCCATCCAATATCTCGTCATCAGCAGGGGCGGGGGGCATTACCATATCGCAGGATATAAACCCCGTTAGGACTACAAGGAAGATAAAGGCATGTATAGTTTTGAGGATCATAGTTTGCCAAATTTGAGGCAAATATAAACCCATAATTAGAATTGACAAAATGTATTTTTAGATTAGCCTAAAAATATTCTAATGATTATCCTATGCTGGTATCCCGGTGTCATCTACAACGCCTAATTGAATAAATTAAAAACTGCTGTTACGCTGTTACGCCCTCTGATGGGTTATCCGTCGGGCAATTTTATGGACACTTTTTCCGGTTTGCTACCAATTTGCTATTATGTATATTGTTCCACAGTACCGAAAATTTAAAATCAGAGATGCTGTTTATTACGTCGTTACACCGCGCTGCCCTAGTATCAGAAACCTTTTTAGGCAAGGGGTGTTACACTAATTAAATCATAGGCTTAATATTTTGTTTACAAGCCGGGATTGTCGGGAGATAATCCCGGTTTATTTTTTTACTCCACTTCGTAAATCAACAGGCCGGTTCTCAGCTTAGGTTCAAACCAGGTGGATTTGGGCGGCATTACCAGTCCTTTGTCAGCCACTGCAATAACCTCTTTTATTTTAGTAGGATATAAGGAAAACGCCACTTTAAACTGCCCGTTATCTACCAGTTCCTGAAGGCGGGTGATGCCTTTGGTTCCGTCAATAAACGAAAGGCGATCGTCGGTCTTACTGTCTTTTATACCCAATATGGGTTTCAGGATATGGTTCTCTAATACCGAAACATCCAGGTTGTTTAATATATCTTCTTTATCGTGGCCGTCTTTATAATCCAGTCCATACCACTTGCCATCCATATACATTCCAAACTGGAAGTTTTTCTTTTTCACCCGCAGCTTGGCCGAACCGATTTCGTATACATCAAATTCCTGTTTCAGTCTTTCAATAAACTCCGCTTCTGTCATGCCGTCCAGGTCTTTCACCAGCCTGTTAAATTCAAATACCTTTATATGCTCGAAAGGAATAAGGTACGAAAGTATATAGTTGCAGCTTCCGTCCTTCATAAGGCCTTTTTCCTCCATTATGGCAGCATAACGCGCCGCTGAAGCCACCCTGTGATGACCGTCGGCAATGTATAAATCTCCAGCCTCCACCATGTGACTTGATATGGAATGCACGGCAGCGTCATCTTCCACCACCCAAAGGCGGTGGTGCAGGCCATCGTCGCTGGTAAAATCATATTCCGGTTCAAAACCTGTAATGGCAGCCACCAGGCTGTCGTACCAGGCACCTCCGTCAAATGTCAGCAGTACCGGCTCTCCAATGGCTTTTACATACTCCACGTGCTGGGCCAGCAGGGTTTCCTTTTTGGTCAGCGTATGTTCGTGTTTCTTTATATGCCCTGCGTTGTAGTCTTCCACGCTGGCCAGTCCCACAATACCGTTATACACAATATGCTTCAGGTTATCGGTTATCTGGTACAGGTAAAAGCAGGGCTTCTCATCCTTGTTCAGCACCTCATCGGCAATCAGCGCTTCCAGCTTACGGCGGGCGATGGGGTAATGCTTTTCGGGTATGCGCTCATTATCCGGAAAATTCAGGTGGGGCTTCACCACGTGTAAATACGAGTATTCGTTGCCCGCCATTATTTCGCGGCTGATGTGGTTGTGGTTGGTATCGTAGCTGCGGCTGCTTACCACCTGGGCCATCTCAGGCCGTGGGCGCAGCGCCCTGAAAGGTTTAACAGTTGCCAATGGTTTTAGTCAGGTTTCGGGCCGCTAAGTTATATCATTTATCATTGAACATGTATCATATCATTCCCTTTTACAATGGATACACCCGTTATTTTGTTACGAGTGTTACGCTGTTACGACCAGAAAAATGGACGCTTTTTTCTTTCTGCTTCTCCCTTATATGCTAATTGGAAAACTTTCATTTTGGGCAACAGTTTATTCAGTTTTATTTAAAAATGACAATCTGATCCAGCATTTCAAAAAATTGATGTCACTACTCCTGCAACGAGTTTAGTTAGCTATCAGCCGTCAGCTATCATTTTTGGGTTCGGGTTACCAAGGCTGGAATTCTGAACTTTGCTGGCTTTAACTTAGCCAACAGCGAAAGGTAAATAGCTAATGACCTTAAAGTTGATGTCACTACTCCTGCAACGAGTTTAGTTCCGTCAGCTATCAGTTTGGGTTCGGGTTACCAAGGCTGGAATTCTGAACTTTACTGGCTTTAACTTAGCCAACAGCGAAAGGTAAATAGCTAATGACCTTAAAGTTGATGTCACTACTCCTGCAACGATTTAGTTCCGTCAGCTATCAGTTTTGGGTTCGGGTTACCAAGGCTGGAATTCTGAATTTTGCTGGCGTTTAACTTAGCCAACAGAGAAAGGTAAATAGCCAATGACCTTTAAAGTTGATGTCACTACTCCTGCAAGGCCATCAATGAATTTACCCTATAATCTATTAATGTTAAAATCACAGTTCAGACAATTTCTGTACGAGTGTTACGCTGTTACGGCTCCGTGATCCGGGCAGGCAGAAAAGTGGACAGTAAGGACGTCAAAGAACTATGCAAGAAGTAATAGGAAAACAGTGTTTTTGTGCAACAATTGCAGCAGAAAATTTATTGTTACTTGCAATTCTATAGCAGGATTGCCTATCGCTTCAACGTCCTCTGGTCATAAATCACCTTTCGTTTGTTGCCTGCAAATTTTATACAAACGACGATGTCAATCCACATATCTTCTTATTTCCCGTTCCACATCACGTTTCTTAATATCCTCGCGCTTGTCAAACATCTTTTTACCCCGGGCCAGTCCTATTTCAATTTTAATAAAGCCCGTATCAGAGCTGAATATCTTTAATGGAATGATAGTAGTGCCCTGCTCCTGTGCTTTTGGTTCCAGTTTTCTCAGCTCTTTTTTGGTAAGCAGCAGCTTGCGGTCGCGCAGGGGCGCGTGGTTATAGTGCATCCCCCCCTGCTTAAACTCTGATATGTGCATGTTTTTCAGCCACACCTCGCCGCTATCCACTATGCAGTAGGCCTCGCTCATATTCACATTGCCCAGGCGCAGGCTTTTCACCTCCGAGCCGGTAAGCGACATCCCCGCAATAAATGATTCATCTATAAAATATTCATGCCGCGCCTTGCGGTTTACTATGTTAAGGTCTTTTTCCAATTTACTGATTTGTTGATTTACTGATTTTTGCGGGTCTGTAAAACACGCCTCCTACATTACGCGCCCAAATACCTAAAATATTGTTCATGTGCATACATTCTGGTATTTCCGGATAAGCGTGTGGATTACTATAAATATAAAATTTATATTTTGAAGGTGTTGCATACTCAATATAGTGAACAGTTCCGTCCATCACGCTGTTTTCAAATCCTTTTATATCGTCTTCGGAGGGTAAAGTGAGCAAGTCCTCATTTTTCAGGCTGTCAAGAAATAAACCCCAATCATATAAGGGTATTTTTGCAAAAATTTGTACACTGTCAACGATATATTGGGCTAATTCTATGTTTTTTAAAGATGTCACGTGACTCCATATTCGGTAGGTCATACATTGCCATCCTGTTTTAGTTTTTTTTAATATGTTTAAATGCTCTGGTTGGGCAATGGTAATTGCACTCCATAACCTGAGTTCAAAACTATCAACTCCATCTTCCAGACGGGTAAGTGATAATTGATCCGCTATAATATTTTTATACTTATAAGTTCTATTAATACTATCTTTTCCCCAAGGCCTGGGAATTTCATAAGTAAATTCACTGACAACGGGCTTGTCAAGATCTGAACACGCTGCCAATATTATGCTGCAGAGCAACACGCCATATACCCTGCCAACCATTAGCACATTTGCACATTTGCATATTAGCACATTCATTCGTTTACTTTAAACTATCAAACAGCGAGTTTATTTTCTCTTTTTTCAAAATTTTCTGACCGGTTTCGCCGGTGGCTACTACGCGCTCGCCTACGCGGGCGGTAAATTTGCAAACAATCTCGTTGCGCTCAATTTTTACAACTTCCGCATCAAAAGTCACTTCCTGCCCTACCAGCGCCGGCGACTGGTGATACACCGTTAAAAACGTACCGATCCCTTCTTCTCCCTCTTCTTTCATTTCCAGCACAAACTGGCGGCAGGCCCATTCGGCATCGCGGCCCAGCGCAAAAGTGGCATATACAGGATGTACCTGGCCGGTTTCAAACGTGGCTGTTTCATCCGGCTGTACTGTTTTAGTAATCTGTTTTTTATCTCCCGGTTTAAATGGGTTGAGCATAGGGCAAAGGTAGCGAAGTACAAAGTATAGCGCATAAAGTATTCAGGTATAAAGTAAAGGGGGCAGGGTAGTACTTTAAACTCCCTACTTAAATACCATATACCTACTAAAATCTCATCGTCAGCTTCAGCCCCGCATTAAAAGGTTTAGGCTGCTGGTAGGATACATTAAAGCTGGGTTCCCAATGTATGGTGGCCACATCGCTCATCAAAGTCAAACAGGTGGGCATCCACGTTGGCATCCACAATGGTAAGTGCATGCCAGGCCACAGTAAGAATAATGGATAAATCGCGCCACTTGCGGTAAATATCGCGTTCGTTGGACAATACGCCGGGGTCAATATTCGGGTATTCAGAAACGGTGGTAGAATCACCGTCCACACTATAAATATAGGCTTTCCTGAAACGCTGGTATTGCCGGCTATTCTGGTTAATAAAATAAGCCAGCACGCCATACCCCGCCCAGGCAATAGGCGCCTTCCAGTATTTGCGGTTATATATCTGGCCGGCCCCGGGAATAAAAGCCGCCAACAGCATGGCTTTTTTGGGTGAATGGATGCGTGTGCTGTCATCCGGGCCTATGGTTTCCACCTTGCCCAGGTTCTTTTGAGGGTCGGAGGGTATAATAGTATCTTTATACAGGTTTACAGTATCCTTACTTTCCTTAAAGTTGGGTACTTTGGTAGTATCCACTTGGGCATTTAGCCCGGCAGCTATTGTAAAACAAAGAGTAACAAGGCAAATTAACTGTTTCACCCTGCAAAGCTAATCAAAAACCGTGCGTATTTTAGCCTGCTTCAGGTATAACGGGGATTGATATCTGAAATTGTTTTTTATACATGAAACTGCCTGTGTTGTATACTGTTAAATGCCACATGTATTATAACAGCCGTTTTATGCAACCCTTGCATGCCCTCAATGGTCATATCAATACAACACAATAAACTATGACTACACAACTATTTAAAATAGCAGTTGCCGGTTGCCTGGTAATTTTATTTTCATGCAAACCGGGGACTGTTGAACCTCCAAAACCACCAACCCCTCCCGCGCCAGGCGAATGTATGTACACAGGGAAAATTGAAAAAGTAATTTGCGGTGACGGTGTATGGTACGACTACTGGATACGGCTGGATAACGGCGAGCTCTTGCGTCCCTGCAAATCAGAGGTTGCCGTACCGGATAAAAGCCAGGTATACGACGGTATGCCCGTTGAAGTGGACTATTATGCGGTGAGAGGCCAATGTGTTTCAGGCATGATTTGCAAAGCGCTTCCTCCGCAGCATACGGTGGCAAACTTAACCTGCTTTAAAACAAGAGTGAATCATTAACTGGATTTTTTATAATTGCTGGCGGCCCGGTTGTTTTTAATAAATGACCGGGCTGCTGGTTTTTAACTTTAAAGCCAGCCCTTCTTCTAATAACCTTTTTCAAATACCAGTCTATTAAACAAGCAAGGGGAGAACCGTAACCGGCGGTTTAAACCATACTTGTGCATTCTTTGGGCTTGCGGGAAACTATATTTGCGCTAAACAAATGCCCCGGGAATTAACCGTCAAATCCATCCTTAATAAAACCAGGCGGCGCGACCCGTGGTTCCTGGACGATTATACCCTTAATCCATACAGCGGTTGCAGCTTTAACTGCCGTTACTGCTATATCCGCGGCAGTAAATATGGCAATAACCTGGAAATTAAAACCTCGGTAAAAACCAACGCCGTTGAGCTGCTGGATAAACAGCTGGCACTGCGGGCCAAAAAGGGCCAGCACGGAATTATAGCGCTATCCAGTGCCACCGACCCTTACCTGCATTTTGAGGAAGAATACCAGCTTACAAGGCAATTATTACAAATAATATTAAAACACCGTTTTCCTGTGCATATTATTACCAAATCACCGTTGGTGGTTAGAGATTTTGATGTTTTAAAAGAAATTGACAAGGCAGCTATACTCCCTGCCGATTTACTGGGCAAAGTAACCGGCACTGTCATAACTTTTTCGTTTTCCACCATTGACGATGCCATTGCGCATATTTTTGAGCCGGGCGCCCCACCACCGTCTGAACGGTTAAAAGCGCTTGAAAAAGCAGCACAGGCAGGCTTCAAAGCCGGGGTAAGCATGATGCCCTTATTACCTTACATTACCGATACCGGCCAGCATTTGGAAGAAATGTATACAGCTTTTAAAAACGTGGGTGCGCGCTATGTTTTGCCTGCTACAATTACTCTCTTTGGCGAAGGGCAGGGCGACAGTAAAACGCTGGTCTTTCAGGCGGTGGAAAAACACTACCCGCATTTGCTACCCAAATACCGGAAATTGTTTGTCCAAAACAGCCAGTTACCTGCTTATTACAACAAAGCGTTTTATAATAAAGCCAAAGAACTGGAGGAGAAGTATAAAATACCATTAAACATTTTAAGTAGTAAATGATAATGCTCAATGATAAATGGCTTGCTTCTGCACTTCCTCACTTGTTGGGCGGTCAGGCATACATAACAGCAATACAACCCGTTAGCGGGGGCAGTATTAACCGGGCCTTCAGTGTTGACACCACCCGGGGTAATTATTTTGTTAAGGTAAACTCAGCCACCCGGTCTCCCAATATTTTTGAAACCGAAGCCAAAGGATTGGAGCTTTTGGCCGGCGTACCATCCGGTTTAAAAATCCCAGGCGTTATAGGGACGTATAGTGAAAACGGAATTTCCTGTATTGTTATGGAAAACCTTACATCCGGGAAGGAAACTAAAAGCTACTGGATTTCTCTTGGCAGGGGCCTGGCAAGCCTTCATAAAAATACGTCCGACTATTTTGGGTTGGAGTACAATAATTATATAGGTTCGCTGCCACAGCTAAATACCAAGCATAGTTCATGGACGGAATTTTACATCAATTGCCGCCTGATGCCACAGTTTGAAATGGCATGCAGCCTGCTTGCCAGTTTGAAACTCCCTTTTGAAAACTTATGCAGCAAACTACCTGAAGTACTTCCAAATGAACCACCGTCGTTACTTCACGGCGATTTATGGAGTGGAAACTGTATGGCTGCTGC
>DASPJH010000192.1:0-15191 GCA_035628715.1 Bacteroidia bacterium | reverse complement strand
TTTCCATCTTCCAGGGCTGGTCTTCAGGAAAACAAACTTTGGCCAGCTTTATTATTTCATGAAAGTCTTCAGGAGTTGCGGTACGTTGTATAATACGGGGTTTGCGGGGTCTTCTTATCTGCGACATGGGTAAAAAGGTATGCTCTTGTTTTTAGATTTTGCTGTGCAAATTTAATATAACAAATTTGCGCCTGAAATAGTAAAAACCAATGCAACAACTGCAAAATACCATAGAGGCCGCCTGGCAAAACCGTGAACTGCTGAAGGATAACGCCACACAGGAGGCTATAAATGCCGTAATTGAAGAACTGGACAAAGGCCGCCTGCGGGTTGCCGAGCCTACCGGAAACGGCTGGCAGGTGAACGACTGGGTGAAGAAAGCCGTAATACTGTATTTCCCCATTCGCAAGATGGAAACCATTGAGGTAGGGCCGCTGGAATTTCATGATAAAATGAGGCTCAAAACCGGCTATGCCCAGCTGGGTGTGCGGGTGGTGCCCCATGCTATAGCCCGCTACGGCGCTTACCTGGCCAAAGGCGTGATTATGATGCCCGGTTATGTAAATATTGGCGCGTATGTGGACGAAGGCACCATGGTGGATACCTGGGCCACGGTGGGCAGCTGCGCCCAAATAGGCAAAAACGTACACCTGAGCGGTGGCGTGGGCATTGGTGGCGTACTGGAGCCTGTGCAGGCAGCACCGGTGATTATTGAAGATGATTGTTTCATCGGTTCGCGTTGTATTGTGGTGGAAGGCGTGCGCGTGGAGAAGGAAGCTGTGCTGGGTGCAGGTGTGGTACTTACCCAAAGCACTAAAATTATTGACGTGACTGGCCCATCACCTATTGAAGCCAAAGGATTGGTGCGTGAACGCAGCGTGGTAATACCCGGCAGCTATACCAAAAAGTTTCCGGCAGGAGAATTCCAGGTGCCGTGCGCCCTTATCATAGGCAAACGCAAGCCTTCTACGGATTTAAAAACCAGTTTGAACGATGCGCTGAGGGATTACGGGGTGTCGGTGTAACACTATTTTTCTTAGGAATCAGGCAATCATTTGAGAGTTGATGCTGATTTGCTGACTGCGGACAGCTTGACATCGCCTGTTTGCACCGGCAATTTAAAAATAAAGGCGGGGCAATTTTTTCAGAATTGCCCCGCCTTAATCTTTAATAATAAATCTGCTTCACTGATGTTCAGCTGATAAAGGCCATTATTCTTTATTCTCCGGCCGCATTTGCGGGAAGAATAATACATCCTGAATGGACGGCGAGTTGGTCATAATCATAGTCAGGCGATCAATACCAATACCCAAGCCGGCTGTAGGTGGCATGCCGTATTCTAAAGCACGAAGGAAATCCTCGTCCAGCGCCATGGCTTCTTCATCGCCGCGGCGGCCCAGTTCCAGCTGGTCTTCAAAACGTTCGCGCTGGTCTATCGGGTCGTTCAACTCGCTGAAAGAGTTACAAATTTCTTTACCGTTGCAAATAGCCTCAAACCGCTCTACCAGCCCCGGCTCGGTGCGGTGCTTCTTCGCCAGCGGCGACATTTCCACCGGGTAGTCCATAATAAAGGTAGGCTGTATCAGGTGCGGTTCCACTTTCTCACCAAAAATCTCATCAATCAGCTTGGCGCGGCCCATGGTTTTATCAATGTGTACGCCCAGGCTTTTGGCAGTTTGCGCCATGGCAGCCTCGTCCATTTCACTTACGTCAATATTGGTAAACTCTTTAATGGCTCCGTACATGGTATACCGCTTCCATGGGCGCTGAAAGTTGATGATATTCTCACCGCACTGCACCTCAGTTTTGCCGTGCAGGGCAATGGCAATCTTCTCCACCACTTCTTCCACCAAATCCATCATCCAGTAGTAGTCTTTAAAGGCTACGTACAGCTCCATTACTGTAAATTCGGGGTTGTGGGTGCGGTCCATACCCTCGTTACGGAAATCTTTAGCAAACTCATACACACCGTCAAACCCGCCCACAATAAGGCGTTTCAGGTACAACTCGTTGGCAATACGCAGGTACAGCGGCATATCCAGCGCGTTATGGTGCGTTTTAAACGGACGTGCAGCGGCGCCACCGTGTATGGGCTGCAAAATGGGAGTTTCGACTTCCAGGTAGCCTTTTTCATTAAAGTACTCCCGCATGGTTTTCATAAGCAGGCTACGTTTCACAAAGGTTTCCTTTACGTGGTGGTTCACTATCAAATCCACATAGCGCTGGCGGTAGCGGAATTCGGGGTCGCTAACGGCGTCAAATACCTGGCCATCCACTTCTTTAACTATAGGCAGTACGCGCAGGCTTTTGCTCAGCAGCTTAAACTCGGTAACGTGTATAGTGGTTTCGCCGGTTTTGGTAGTAAATACGTGGCCTTTAACGCCAATAATATCACCAATATCAAGCAGTTTTTTAAATACAGGGTTGTAGAGGGTTTTATCCTCGCCGGGGCAAATTTCATCGCGGTTTACATATATCTGTATCTTACCGGTGGCATCCTGTATTACGGCAAAGGCGGCCTTACCCATATCCCTTACCATCATCAGCCTTCCGGCTATGGATACATGGCTGAAATCAGCCGCGTTGTCGCCGTTGTACCCGCCCATAATGGCGGCAGCGTTTGTGTTTACCTCGTACAATTCAGCAGGGTAGGGATTAATGCCCAACGCCCTTAATTCATCCAGCTTGTTGCGGCGGACTATTTCCTGCTCGTTCAGTTCCATTTACAGTATTATTTTTTTAAAGTGCGCGAAGATAATGTGCCAATGGGCAAATATGCTAATGTGCAAATGGTACCTCTTCAAATTTACAGGCTATCATGGCACCTGAATCAGTTTTGGTTTCCAATCCTTACATCCTCCTGTCCAGGTATTTCGCACGTTTACCCAGAATGTAATATTTGCGGGCTGTATACGGGATAGGTATATTAAACCCTACCGTAACCTGGTTCTTCAGTTTAAGGTTGAGAGGGTCCGTAATATTTATATACCTGCTGTAACCAATATACAACATACCAACTGCACTAAAACCTATTTCTGGCACTATATAAAACGAGCCTTTATTAAAATCGGTAAAATAGTGCGTGTTAATTGCTCCGTAAACAAGGTAGATGTGAGCCGAGTAAGCCAGCGAGGCTGAGAAATAGCTGTTTTTATTTCTCATCAACAGACCTGCTGAAATGGTTGGGCCTATACGATTAGTTGGTGTAGGCACATCCAATAGGTAATTCAGCCGTTCAATAGTATAGCCTGCCGTAATTAAGTGACCGCCATTATAATGATAGGTGAACCGGACGGCATCCTGCTTAAAGTACAAGGTATCCATACGGTGCTTGTAATGATACGCTACGGCGGAGTCAGGCCGATTCAGCTGTCTTAAGCTATCCGCCTGGCAAAATGAATTAGTTACCACAGCCACAAACAGAGCGGCGAATAAAGTTCTCATTATAACAATAATACTGTTTTCAGTTACTAATGTGATAATGTGTAAATGGTTTCACCACCCAAATTCGAACATCTGCATATTTACTCATTTGCACATTTCCGTAATTATCTAATCAACAATTATCTTCGCCCCATGCTGCAAATTAATTTCACCTCATTTCCTGTACTGGCAACTGAACGGCTTATTCTAAGGCAATTCAGGCCGGAGGATATGGACGCGTTGTATGAAATGCGCTCCAATACAGAGGTGATGAACCTTATTCGCCGCGAACCTGCAAAATCAAAGGCCGATGCAGCAGTTATCATTAAAAAGATTAACGATGAATTTGCTGCTAATAATGCCATTACCTGGGCTATTTCTATGAAAGGCAGTCCGGAATTAATTGGCACTATCGGGTTCTGGCGTATTGAAAAAGAGAATTACCGGGCGGAAATTGGGTATATGCTGCACCCCAACCAGCACCAGCAGGGAATTATGCACGAGGCTATGCAGGTGGCGCTGGATTATGCTTTTTATGTATTGGGGCTGCACTCTGTTGAAGCCTGGATAAACCCAATAAACACGGCCTCGCGCAGGCTGGTGGAGAAGAATGGTTTTGTGCAGGAGGCGTATTACCGCGAAAATGTATTTTTTGACGGCCGTTTCCAGGATAGCGTGGTGTATAGTTTGCTGAAGGGTTAATGACACCGGTTTATAGTTCCGTAGGACAGACATTATAATGAACCATCATTCTGAAACTATCTAAAACATAAAAAATAAAGGCATTGTAAAGCAACAGATTAGGCCATAACAGGGCATTTGCGTCAACTTTCACGGTATTTATCGGTTAATAGTGTTTTTGAAAGCATATCCAATTAATACTTATTATTATATGAAAAAGACGTACTTGACTATTGCTGTTGTAATGCTGCTTGTGTTGGCAACAGCTTCGTGCCGTAACGATAAAGATGGCGGCTCTACTACCGGAACAACATCTACCACCACCAACGACGGTACCAATGGTACTACCACATCCACAACTGCGGGAACCACAACCTCCACCACGGATGATGGTTCAACGGGTTCTACAGGAACTAACACCACAACAACCGGAGACACTTCGGGGATGACTACGGGAACGACAACCGGTACTACCAATGGCACTACATCCACCACCAGTACCACCTACAACACAACATCAACTACCGGGGGCACTAATGGTACCACAACCGGCGGAACCACCCGTGGCGGCACCAAAAGCATCCGCTCTACCACTACGCACGGTACCACCACCACAACAACATCTACTAACGGCTCCACAACATCCACTGATGGCGGAACTACCACATCCACTACATCAACCACGCACAGCACCAACAATACAACCCGCACTACTGCCGGTACATCAACAGGCAGCACTACCCGCGATACCGGTTCAACTACGCGTACTACACGCGGTACCACAACCAGCGGCACAACCACAAGTGGAACTACAACCAGCACAACACGCAGTACCAGCGGTACATCTACCAGTGGAACCAGCACCAGCGGCACAACTACCAGCACTACCTCAACTACTGCCAGCACAGCCGGAACCACTACCACTACTACTAGGTAAGATATTTATTACTATTGTAAAAGTAATTGACAGGGCCATCCCCACTACCCGGGGATGGTCTGTTTAATTAAAGCAAACTTGAAATACCTGGAATTTGATTTACGGGCACTGGCGCTGATGCGCATTTGCTTAGCCTTTGTAATCCTTTTGGATTTAAGCATCCGGCTGTCAGACCTTGAGGCGTTTTACACCAACCAGGGTGCCATGCCCCTGAGCATGATACACGAATACGTTTGGAACGAGTATTTTATATCATTTCATGCTATTAGTGGCAAATGGTGGGTACAGTTTGCCCTGTTTATGGTTTCGGCGTTTTGCGCCCTGATGCTTTTAATTGGCTACCGCACCCGGCTGTTTACCGTTCTTTCATGGCTGATGATGGTATCGCTGCACAACCGCGCTGAGTTGATTTTACAGGGAGGAGACGATTTGCTGCGCACCGTATTATTCTGGTGCATGTTCATACCGTGGGGCGCCAGGTATTCCTGCGACAGTTTGCTGAAGGAAGCGGATAATGAAACCTTCCGGATACGAACGCCGGCCACCATAGCCTACATGCTGCAAATTATGTATGTATATACGGGCTCAGCTATGCTGAAAGGGGCGGAGTGGCATACCGATTTTACGGCACTGTATTATGTATACAGCCTCGACCAGATTTCTTACCCCGTTACAGAGTACATATTCCAGCATCCGGATTTAATGAAGGTGCTTACCGCCATTGCCTGGTACTTTGAGTTGCTCGGACCATTGTTGTTTTTTATTCCTTTCAAGCACCAATTTTTCAGGGTGTTGGCCATCGTGCTTATCATCGGTTTCCACAGCTTTAATGCCAGCACGGTGTTTATTGGGCTGTTTCCGCTTATTGGTATTGCCACTTGTTTGGGCATGGTTCCTTCAGGTATTATGGACAAATTCGACCGGCTAACAGCGCGCATTCAAACTTCTGTGGCATCGTCTTTTCTTGGTATTGCATACCCGGTAAAAACCGTAATCCCTGTTAAAAGAACCGCAACTTTTAATCCGGCCCGAAGAAACACGGGAATTTCACTTGTAGTGATAACGCTTACAGGGTACGTTTTTTACTGGAACCTGAGCAACCTGAAGGAGTTTCCATACAAAATGCCCGGCGAGGCCCGCTTTGCAGCCTATATGGTACGGATAGACCAGTGCTGGGGCATGTTTTCGCCCGGGGTGTTTAAAGATGATGGCTGGTATATACTGGAAGGCGAAACCGAAGACGGGCAGCTGATAGACCTTGCCCAGGAAGGCCGGCCTGTAACCTATACCAAGCCTGAATCGGTAGTGAGCATATTTAAAAACGACCGCTGGCGCAAATACTCTGAAAATATGCTTATGACCAGCAATGATTATATGCGCGGCTACTTTTGCAACTACACCAAACGGGTATGGAACGAAGAGCACCCTGAACAGAAAATAAAAGCACTGCGGGTTATTTATATGCTGGAAGTTTCGAAACCCGATTACCAATTATCACAACCGGCGAAAGAGGTGCTGTTTGAGTGCCTAGATTGAGCTTGAAATTTACAAAGCTCAATCGTTGCAGTCAGGCGAAACAACTTTAACATTTACTCCAATGCCCTGTAAGCAAGCGTCAGAAATATAGCCGCAAACCAATGAAAGACGTTGCGTACGGTAGTCCAGCGCAGCCAGGTACGGGTACGCCATAATAGCTCACCCGTTTTGGGGCCATCGGGCGGCATTTTGGAAAATGCAATAATCTCTTTTACGAAATACATGGCGCTCAGCACACCGGCAAGCGCATAGGCAGCCAGTGCCATTAAAACATAATTGCGGGCGGTGGTTTGTTCCCATATATCAATAAGTGCAATGCTGGCACAAAGCACAAACAATACAGAAAGCGGTATCCAGAACAGACGGGCGGCTTTACTTTGCCTGCGTATCAGCTCAAACGATGCAGGCGGATCAGCAAACCACTGCGGCATTTGGAATATGCGCTGGGCAGTACCCACCAATACGGCTATCCACATCAGTACCAAGGCTGCAAGCAAGGCGTTCATTGCTAATAGGTAACGGATAAAAAAGATAAAGGTTTGATCCGCCTGATATGGGAATTTGCTTCATTACTACTTATCACACAAGTCTACTTAATAAAACCGGGCATATCCTTTCCATCTAATAACTCTAAACGAAGCCAGATGCATAGCTACTGCCTTATCACCACCTTCGTCCCCACCTTCACCAGGCTATAAATTTCGTTTATGTCCGCTGTTTTAAGAGATACGCAGCCCAGCGTCCAGTTTTGCTTCTGATCAATAATCTCATCCGCCTCGCCGGGAACGCCGTGTATACCTACCTCGCCACCAATTTTAGCGGTTTTGGGTATTACGCCGTCCTTTTTGCGTTGCTCAAATTTTTTATAACTATCAGTGTTAGGGTAGTCAAACCAGATAAACTTGCTCCAGCTGGCGTGCGGATACTTGGCGCGTACCTTAAAAGTACCTTCGGGGGTGCAGCCGTCCCCTTCCTTCATTTTGTCGTCCACCGGGTTAAAGCCCAGCACCACCGGGTAACTTTTCACTATGGTATCCCCTATCTTTATATATAAGGTATAGTCGCTTTTGTCAACTTCTACATACAGTTTGTTCTTGTTCAGCTTCAGCGAGTCTATAACCTTTTGTGCTGCAAGATGGTAATTAACGTAGAATTTAGCAGCAGTATCAACGTTGTTCTTACACCCGGCCTGCACAACAAATAAGAAACTGGTTACCAGTAGTATGATACGCATTTTAAAAAATGTGGATTTGTTTAAAAGTTAATTTTGCTCACTATTAAAAACAATTATAATATCCAAGCGGAATTTTACACCAAAAAAAAAATCTTTGGTGCTTCTTTGCACTCCGTTTTGAAAAAGCTAGTTTACACTCTCTTCATCGCTGTTGCCCTGTTGGCGGCCTGCAAGCCCAAAAGCTATGCAACACAAGGCGTTGTGCCCAACAACACGCGCATCAACACTGTAGACACCGCTTTTAAACCCGACAGCAATATGCTTCGCCTTATCGCCCCCTACAAAACCCGCCTTGATTCTCAAATGAACGTAGTGATAGGCACGGCTGAGGTGGACCTGCCCAATACACGACCTAACGGGCTGCTGGGCAATTTTATTGCTGATATACTGAAAGATGAAACTTCCAAAGCCATTAAACGCGATGTGGATTTTGCCTTTACCAATATCAGTGGTATACGGTTGCCGTCTTTACCAAAAGGGCCGGTAACTCAGGGCAAGATTTTTGAGCTTTTGCCGTTTGATAATATGGTGGTGGCTGCTGAAGTGAGTGGTGAAACCCTGAAAAAAATGCTGGAAATGATAGCGGCCAAGGGCGGAGAAGCCATATCGGGTTTTCATCTTACTATAAAAGATAAGCAACTGGTGCGTGCTATATATAAAGGTACCGATGTAGATTTTAACCGTACCTATATTATATGTACCAACGATTTTATTTTTAACGGCGGAGATAATTACTTAATGTTTAAACATGGAGTTATTAAACAATACGCCACCAACATTACCATACGGGATATGGTGATGGGATACATTAATAAGCTGAACACAAGTAACCTGGCTATTAACCCTGCACCCGATGAGCGCATTACAGTACAATAGGAAAGATTTTCTGAAGACACTGGCAGGCGCGGGCATGGCAACGGCGCTGATAAAATTTCCGCTGAGTGTGGTAGCACAAAGCGAGAATTTGCCTACCTTTACCATTCTTCACACCAACGACTGGCACAGCCGGATTGAACCCTTTCCGATGGACGGGGGCAAATACCAGGGGATGGGCGGTGCCGCTTACCGTGCAGAGCTGATTAAACAAATACGAAACGAAACAGAGCATGTGCTTTTATTAGACAGCGGCGACATGTTCCAGGGAACACCGTATTATAGTTTTTACGGCGGAGAACTGGAGTTTAAGCTGATGAGCGAAATGAAGTACGATTGCGCAACCCTGGGGAACCATGATTTTGACGGAGGTATTGACGGGCTGAAAAAGCAACTGCCCCATGCAGCGTTTAGTATTATAAATGCTAATTATGATTTTAGTGGCACCGAACTGAAAAATACGTTTGAGCCATACAAAATTTATACGTTGGGAAAAATTAAGGTGGGAGTTATTGGCATAGGGATTGATTTACAGGGACTTGTTCCGGATAATAACCGTAAAGGCCTGGTATATAACGATCCTATAATGGCAGCTAATAATAATGCTCAATATTTAAAAGAAAATAAAGGTTGCGACATCGTTATTGTACTGTCTCATTTAGGCTACAAATACGCTGATGACAAGGTGTCAGATGAAGTTTTGGCACAAAAAACAAAAAATATAGATTTGATTTTAGGAGGACATACGCATACATTTATGGAAACACCTGTAAATACTACTAACCTCGATGGTGAAACAACGATTATTAATCAAACAGGCTGGGGCGGAGTTATGCTCGGAAGGCTTGATTTTACAATGGTTTCAGGGCAGATTTTAAAAAACCCGCAAAGCTCTATGTTAAAAGTTTCCACAAAGTCAATCTGAAAAAATTTTTTTGTTCATTATTTTAATTACAATTTTACCCCTCACGGAGAATTAAGGAGCCTATGATTACGGAAAAGACCGCTGAAGCAGTTTGGAGCAGTTGTTTAAAAATTATTAAAGATAACGTTCCCCCCCAGAGTTTCAAAACTTGGTTTGATCCAATTAAACCTATGAAGCTCGAAGACAAAGTGTTAACGATACAGGTTCCCAGCCAGTTCTTTTATGAATGGCTGGAAGAGCACTACGTTACACTGTTGAGAAAAACCCTGAAGCAGGAACTGGGAACAGGTTCTCGACTGGAGTATAATATAATAGTGGAAAATACGGGCACACACCCATACACTATAAATATGCCTACCAGTAACGCCGCCAAAATTGAGGCTAACGAAGTGGGAATGCCCCTTAACCTGGGTACCAACATTAAAAACCCGTTTGTAATACCCGGGTTGCGAAAAATTAATGTAGACTCACAGCTGAACCCCAACTACACCTTTGAAAATTACATAGAAGGTGACTGTAACCGTTTGGCCCGCAGTGCAGGATTTGCCGTGGCCAACAAGCCGGGCGGCACTGCTTTTAACCCACTGATGATTTTTGGCGGAGTAGGCCTGGGAAAAACCCACCTGCTGCATGCAATTGGCAACCATATAAAACAAATGAACAAAAACAAATTTGTTTTATATGTTTCTGCTGAAAAATTCATCAACCAGTTTATAGAGTCGGTAAAAAACAACAACAACAGCGATTTCATTAACTTTTACCAGTATTTGGATGTACTGATACTGGACGATGTACAGTTTTTTGCCAAAAAAGAAAAAACCCAGGAAATATTTTTCCAGATATTTAACCACCTGCACCAAAATGGAAAGCAGATAATATTAAGCTCTGACCGTCCGCCAAAAGACCTGAAGGATATGGATGAACGTTTGCTGTCGCGCTTCAAGTGGGGATTAAGCGCCGATTTGCAGATTCCTGACTTTGAAACCCGCGTGGCTATATTAGAGCATAAAATGTATGCCGACGGAATTTCGCTGGGTAATGATGTGGTGGAATACGTAGCGCATAATATTGATAATAATATTCGCGAACTGGAAGGCGCCCTGGTATCACTGCTGGCACAGGCATCACTCAACCGCAAGGAAGTGGATATTGAGCTGGCCAAGCAGATGATGAAGAATTTTGTGAAGAATGTTTCGCGCGAAATATCTATTGATTATATCCAGAAACTGGTGTGCGATTTTTACGGCATATCGGTGGATATGGTAAAATCAAAAACCCGTAAGCGCGAAATTGTGCAGGCCCGCCAGATAAGTATGTACTTTGCCAAAGACCTTACCAAAGCATCGCTTAAAAATATCGGGATGCACTTTGGAGGCCGCGATCACAGTACGGTTATCCACGCCTGCCAAACGGTGAACGATTTGATGGAAACCGATAAAAAATTCCGTACCGACGTGGACGAGATAGCCAAACGCATTAAAATAAATACCGTTTAGAAACAAACAAGTGTATTAACCTATAATTTCAATTCACCACCCCAAAAGGGTGGTGTTTTTGTTTTGCTCAGATATTACTTTAAATAAAACTGGTCAACCAGCATTAAGATTACTCACATACTTTTTTCTTTAGCTCATTAATGGCCTCTTCCAGTTTGAAATTATATAAAACAAAAGGATTAATATAGTTTCTCCTATGCATAATTATAAATCCATCTCTGGACAATAACTCAGCTTTTGTTACTGCTTCGCATGCTTGCTTTTTATCTTTTTGATAAACCAGTTGTGCTCTTATTAAATACGGTATAAAATTAGTGGTAGTATCTGCAATAGCCTTATCAGCGTAAAATAACGCCGAGTCGTACATTTTGTTAGAGTAAAAAACATCGGCAAACAAGTCTTCGTTTCCTTTCCTTGGAAGTAAATCTGCCTTTTCCAATGCCTTTTCTGGCTCCCCGTTTCTGATATAAACATTAGCTAAATTATGTAATACATGGTTAAGGTATTCAGCATCAGAGTTTTTGGTTATTAATCCCTCATAATATTTAATTGATGATGGGAATTCCCCTGAAAAATTATATAAAAATCCTAAAGTAAAATCAGTATCAATAGTATATTCAGCGGTTGTATCCAGTTTTCTTAAGCGCTGAGTAATATTTATTGCAATTGGTATCCGTTCAAGCATAAGGCTGTCATTGATTGGCGCATTGTGGCTTCTCCAAGAATACCCGTTAAAAACAATGAACTGGAATCAAGCGCATATAAACTATCCAGCATTCTTAACGTTTCAGGCGAGGTTAGATTTCTTTCAGTAATGTGCGGCATTAGCCATTCATACTTCATTATTTCTTCGGGCGAAGGCTCAATTTGCGAGTATGCGAATACGTTCAGGGAAATAAAAAACGCGAAAATTAATTGCTTCATTGTCAGCAAAAATAACAATTAATAGTTTTGTCGCTGGAATAAACTTATTATAGTCTATGTCTGTCAAAGAAAGCCTGGAGGCTTCCATCCAATCCCCTTTAAGCGAAGACGCTTAAAGGAACGGCGTTCGTCGAAGCGTCCTCGCTTCGACTTTTTAAAAGTGTTAGCCTCCGGGCTAACTCAAATTATCTATAGTAAAATTTACAATTTTGCGCCAGCCCTATCTTCTCACCCGGTTGGGCGGTACACCGAATTTCTTTTTAAACGCGGTGCTGAAATGCTGCAGGGACGAATAGCCCAGCTCAAAGGCAAGTTCGGTAGGAGTTTTACTGCCCTCCAACAGGTATATCCTGGCTGTTTCCAGCCGGGTGTTCGACAAATACTGGAAAACGCTTTGGTTAAAGGTTTCTTTAAATCCCTTTTTCAGCTTAAACTCATTAATACCCGCAATAAGGGCAAGTTCGGTCAGCGAGGGCGGCACATCCATATTTTTTAATAAATATTCCCGCGCAAAAATAATACGCTCATAATCATACTCCGTTTTCAGCACGCGCGATGTTACGGTACGTGCCCGCTGGTAAGAATCAGCTTGCAGCACCAGCAGTTCCATCACCTTTGACAACAAAAACATCGGTTTTAATTCATCAGCATACGGGCAATGTATTATTTGATTAATGCAATTCCGTATCTCAAAATCAATAAGCAGGTTATTATCTGAAAATACTGTTGGTTCCCCATCAGATACGGCGTCAGTAAATCGCTTAAAAGCGGCATTTGCAGTGCAGGATAATTTAAGAAATGCGTGTTTGGTCAGTTGTACCATAAACCATTTCATCTCCAACTCTTCTACATTCAGCTGACCGTTGGCCCCGTTGCTGTAAAATATATTATGCTGGTTGCCGGATAACCCGGGCGGCAGGTTATTTTCATTATTACTAATGGATAATTGTCCCTTTAAATTAAAAAACTGGGTCACCATCCCGGTATCTCCGTTCCACTCCAATGTTGCAGGTTTGTTAAATAGCGCTTCGGTATATAATAACCGTATTCCCTCTATGCACCATTGCGTGGTTTCGGCTTTGCCAAAAGGCAAATCAACGGTGTAGGTATTGCATTGGTAGCCGTTTATAAAATCGCTTTCTGAAAAATCCTGTTTATACAACAGCTTTCCATTTCCGGCATTTTTCAGAAAAAACGACATTACTCCGTTTTATATAAGTTTTTATCCGTTATGTATAAGCCTTCACCCCTTTAGCCACAGTAGTTTTGCATTACCAAAATTCAAAATAAATGATAACGGTTGAAGTTTTCAAAACAAATGTAAGCAAAATAAAAGAAGCTGAACGGGTGGCCAAAATGCTGGCTGATGTGCTGCCTGCAGGTAAAATAAGTTTTGATTTGGAAGACTGCGACCGCATTTTGAGGGTTGAGGCCGTTAACGGACAGATAAATTGCCAGCAGGTTATTACCTTAGTGCAAAAAAACGGGTTCGCCTGTGAAGTGCTGTCCTGATAACGAATAATTATATGGTAAGTTTTAAAAAATTACGACAAATGATCGACGTAAAAGGAAACGAAACAATTATTACAAAAGAATTCCCGGTGAGTTCTTTTATCAGGCTGCACGTTGCCATGAGCGGCATTACTGAGCTGATCCAATCCGATGAGGAAAAAGTGGTGGTAGAAGCCGATGAAAACCTTATGGAGTTTATTGAGGCAGGAAATGCAGGCCGGAGCCTGTATGTATCTACCGAAAACAAGCTGCGCAGGCCCGCTTTTACCCAATGCCATGTAAAAATATACCTGCGACAGGTAGATGTGCTGTATTTGCGCAGCAACAAGGGCGATGTGGTATGCCCGGATGTGATAACACTTACCCGGCCGCTGGAGGTTACGGTACAAGCCGTAGGCGACACAACCCTGGCGCTGAATGCACCGGCCATAAAACTGGTACACCAGGGTACGGGCAATGTGACGCTGAAGGGCAAAACCGCAAAGCTGGAAATGAAAAACCAAGGTGTGGGAAGTATTTCAGCCAAAGAAATGATTGCTGATGAGCTGATATTTAAAAATCAGGGTACCGGGGAGGTTGAGCTGTTTGCTGAAAAGGAAATAACCATTAGCAATTATGGTACAGGCAATGTGCTGTATAGCGGCCCTGCGGTACTGAAAGACGTGAAACAATACGGTACAGGGCTGATAAAACATGTGAAGTAGCACAGGAAAAGAAATAATGACCGCTTCAATGCATGATCTTCAGATTTTCTTTATGCTGGGAGGTAACAAAATCAGCTTTTTCCAATTACAGGGTATGAAAGAAAGCTCCAAAAGACTGTCCACAAAATTGGCCGTAACAGTCGTAACAGCAATTGTCTGAACCATGATTTATAGGATTGAATGGATTTAGATTAAAGCAGATTTGTAAAGCTGTAGGATGATTTGAAACAGGTGTTACGGCTGAAAGGCAGGCAGATACTGGGTTTGTACAGAGTCGTAACACCGTAACAGTCGTAACAGATTGTCTGAACTAATGATTTATAAAATAGGGTAGATTAAAGGACTATCTGCCTGAAAGGCTTGCAAGAGTAGTGACACCAGCTTTTGAAACAGCTATTAGCTGTTAGTTATTCGCCGCTAGCCTACAAAACGAAAAGCCAATAGCTAAAAGCCAATAGCTAAACAAGTGAAAGTCCTTGCAAGAGTAGTGACATCAGCTTTTGAAACAGCTATTAGCTGTTTGCTATTCGCCGTTAGCTTACAAAAGACGAAAGGCCAAAGGCTAAAAGCCAATAGCTAAACAAGTGAAAAGCCTTGCAAGAGTAGTAACATCAACTTTTGAAACAGCTATTAGCTGTTCGCTATTCGCCGTTAGCTTACAAATGACGAAAGGCCAAAGGCTAAAAGCCAATAGCCAATAGCTAAACAAGTGGAAATCCTTGCAAGAGTAGTAACATCAACTTTTAATTAAGAATTGAACACTACGCCTTCCAGGTTTTTCAAATCAGCCCGCAGCCCCAGCTCAATGGCTTCCAGATGGGTTACCTGCCCGTTATCCACCTGGAAACGCACCATGGTGCGCACCTTGTGAAATCCCTGTATGCCCGCCGCGCCGGGGTTAATGTGCAGCAGGCCCAGTTGCTGATCGCGCATTACCTTTAATATA